>JAUIGT010000477.1 GCA_030432615.1 Verrucomicrobiia bacterium | reverse complement strand
GCGGGGTTCGTTCGGCTTGTATTCGATGGCGATGTCGACATCGGGCGCATGGTCGGCCACGTCGCGGAGCGCGGCGATCGTATCATCCCACATCTGGCCATAATTGCCCTGAAAGGCATAATCGAACCCGTCCTGACCCATCCAGAGGGTCATCAGGTTCCCGCCCATCGCCTGGAGCGCGTCGATCCCGCGTTTCGTCTCGTCGATTGCGTCCCGGCGCACGGTGGCGTCGGGATTGGTGAAAACGAGTTTCACGGGCTGGCCGGCCTTCACGGAGAACTTGGTGGTGTCGTAGAGCAGCCGCTCGGGAATGCAGGAGATCTCGACGAGCTTCAGGTTTTCCTGCCGGTCGAACTTCGCCTCCTCGGCCGTGGGCTTTTTCTCCAGTCCCTGGAACGTGATCTTTTCCTTCTTCGCACCCGCCTGGGTGAACTCGGCCAGCTTGGGGTGCGCGGCCAGGAAGTCGGCGTCGTTCTTCCAGTGACGTGAGAGGGCCTCCGAGCCGAGGGCGCAGGTCATGGCGTAGGAGAGGTGGGTGCCCATGGGCTGATCGAGAATCGGGAGAATGGCCTCGAGCGCTTCCTTCGTGCCGACGTAGCTGGCGGCATTGGCGGCCTCGATCCGGACGATGCCGTTCTCGTCCCGGGCGCGGGCGGCGAGGAGGTCGTGGTTTTTCTCGACGGAGAGTCCGTTGTCGATGAGGCCTGCCTGCCAGAGCGGGCGACCGGTGTCGCCGGCGGGATAGCGGAGAAAGCGGGTGGCGGCGGCGCGGGCGAGGTGGTTTTTGCAGCCCAGGACCTCGGTGAGCAGTTGGGGACGGCTGGCGCCGATGCTGCGATAGAGCCAGAGGGCCTCGACCTGGTGATGGCGAAACCGATCGTCGTCGGCGTCGAGGTTTGCGACCCATTCATCGAGCGCCTTTTCCACTTCGACAGCCGGGTGGGCGTCGCGAAGCTCGTATTTGCTCCAGTAGCGGTAGCGGTATTCGGGACGTTTCAGGTTGTCGAGCAGGACGGGGATCGATGCCCCGGCAATCTCGGGCGGATCCTGGAGTTCGGCGCCCTTGGGCAGAATGCGCCAGATGCGTCCACTCTTCCGGTCGCGCCGGGGATCGCGGAGGGAATACTGGGCGTGCCCCTTGACGGGGTTGTACCAGTCGCAGACGTACATGGCCCCGCGGGGACCGAATTTCAGGTCGACCGGGATGAAGCTGAGGTTTTCCGAGAAGATGAGGTCGAAGACGAATTCCTCGGCGAAGTGGTCGTCCTTCTCGATCCAGCGGTGGAACTCGACCTTGTTGGTCGGCTTGTAGCGCACCTTCACGAAACCGCCCCGCAGGTCCTCGGGCCAGGTCGGGAAATCGACGAACTCGTGGCCGCACACGCCCGAGTAGGCGGGAATGCCGGTCGCACGTGGGTGCTGCTCGGGGTAGGGGGGATTGGTGGCGTGAAAGGCGGTGGCGAAAATCGGGTGACTGGCGACGTGATTTCCCCAGTCGTCGAAGGTCACGCCCCACGGATTCGTGTTCGGGTAGGCGCCGAAGCTGACGAGCTTCTGGGTCGAGGGACGAAACTGGAACCAGGCCGAGTTTTTCGCCCGCACCGGACCGTAGGGTGTCTCGACCTGGGAGTTGTGAAAGATCGATTCGCGGAAGAGCAGTTCGCCGTCCGGCGTCCAGACGAAATCGTGGAGAGCATGGTGGGAATCCTCGGTCCCGTAGCCGGTCGAGATGTGCTGCCGCCAGTCGGCCTTGCCGTCGCCGTCGGTGTCGCGCAGCCAGGTGAGGTGCGGCTCCTCGGAGACGAGAATGCCGTCGCCGTAGAGTTCGAAGGAAAGGGGAATGTGGACGTCATCGGCCCAGACGGTCGATTTGTCGGCTTTTCCATCGCCGTCGGTGTCCTCGAGGATCACGATCTTGTCGTTCGGTTCCTGGCCGGGATAGACATGCGGGTAGGTGGTGGAACAGCTCACCCAGAGCCGGCCCTTCGCGTCCCATCGCAGCTGGATCGGGCAGGCGATGTCGGGAAATTCCTCCTCGCTGGCGAAGAGGTTGACCTCGAAGCGGGGATCGACCTGGAAGGCCGCGCGTTCGTCCTCCGGCGAAAGCCACTCGTTGGCGCCCTTGGATTCGACCACGCCTTCGAGGGGCGGAACGTTGGAATCGTCGATCGGGGAGTCACCGAAACTCTTTCCCTTCGCGATTTCCCAAGCCCGCTTCTCGCGGTTCTCGGTCAGGATCTCGAAGTTCCGCATCGCGGGCAGGAAATCGAGGTAGCCGTAGTCCTTGGAGCGACCGCCGGTGTAGTAGAAGGTGTTGAGCGGTCGGTAGCGGCGGAAATACTGGCGGTTCTTGTCGATGACGACCCGGCGCAGTTCCTCGTTCGGGTCCGGGGCTGATTCGCCGAAGGTTCCGCTGAAAAGATTTTGGGCGAACACCTGGTAGCCGCGCTTGTTGAGGTGGGCGCCGTTGATGGTGAAATCTTCACCTCCGAGAGTCATGGCGGAGCGGGTCTGCGCGAAGACATCGACGAACCCGACTTCCTGCTCGACGGCGACTTCGCGCATCGCTTCGACGTAGGCGGCGAGCCGTTCGTTGTTGAGGTCGGCGGCGGGGACGCCCTCGATGTTCTCGTTCGCGATGGGCGACACGAGCACGATGCGCGGTCCGGTCTCGCCGTTGAAGGCGCTGGTCTTCAGGTCGATCAGCCAGGTGGTGAGCCGTCCCTTGAAGCTGTCGATGGCCTCGAGCCCGGCGAAGGATTCGTTGTAGCCGAAGGCGGCGAAGATGATGTCGATCTTCTCGCGGGTGAGGTGCTGCTTCACCGTGGCGAAGTTGTCCGGTCGCGGCTGGAGATCGATCTCGTCGGCCGACCAGGCGAAATTGCGGATGCGGAGGTCGAGGTCGGGATGGGCGAGGTAGAGGTAGGACTCGAAGAAGCCGAATTCCTGGGCACGGTCGAAGAGCGTGTTCCCGATGAAGGCGATTCGGTCGCCCTGCTCCAGTTTCAGCGGCAGCGAGGTGGCGGCGGGCTCGGTCTTTTTCGGGTTGGGGGCGCTTTCGGCGTAGATCCCGTATTTGGCGAGTTCGGGGTCTTCGTCCGGACGCGGCTTGCCGGTGTCCTTCCACTTGGCGTCTTCCTGGTTCTTCACCCTGGGATCGCGAGCGGCTTCCGTCGGCGGTGTGCCGGCGTCGGATTTCTTGCCGGTCTGGCGTTTCGAGGCGGAGACCTTTTTCTGCGCGGACTCCGTTTCGGCGGCGGAGATGCCGGGGGCCGAGAGGGTCAACAGGGCGAGGATCAGGCAGGGGAAAAGTCGGGACATGGGGCCGTGCGGTTGGTTTGCGAGAGCCGGGATGGTGGCGGAAATCCCGGCCGAGGTCCAGTGCGGGATGCCGTGACGAACGCGATGGCGGGTCGATTTTTGCTGCAAATTTCCGGGATTTGCTGAGGATGATCGCATGAAAGCGACCCTGCCCGCCCTCGGATTCCTGTTGGTTCTCGCCACCGACCTCGGAGCCGCCGACTGGCCGGAGTTTCAAGGCGAAGGCCGCCAGAACATCTGGACGGAACAGGGGATTCCCGAGAGTTTCACCGCCGATTCGCTCGAGAGGGTCTGGTCGGCGCCGGTCGCGGCCGGCTACAGCGGTCCCACCGCGGCCGGCGACGGCGTGTTCGTGATGGATCGGCCGGACGAGGAAACCGAGCGCGTCGTCTGTGTCGATCGAAAGAGCGGAAAGTCGAAATGGATCCACGCCTACGAATCCCGCTATACCGATGTCGGCTACGGCTACGGTCCTCGGGCCTGCGTCACGATTGCCGACGGTCGGGCCTACTCGCTCGGCACCATGGGGCACCTGCATTGTCTCGACGCCGAGACCGGCGCGGTGGTCTGGGCGCGGGACCTGCGGGCGGACTACGAAGTCGACATGCCGATCTGGGGATTGACCAATTCTCCGCTCGTCGAGGGGGATCACGTCATTCTCCAGGCCTCGGCCCCCGCGGATGGCGCGACCGTGGTGGCCCTCGACAGGAATACGGGGGAGGAAAAATGGCGCGCCTTCGATGACAAGGCCAGCTACGTCGCTCCGGTCATGATCGAACAGGGAGGCACCCGGGTGCTCGTCGCCTGGACCGGGGAACGCATCGCCGGAATGAACGCGGCCAGCGGCGAAGTCTACTGGGAGATCCCGACCCGGCCGACGAAGATGCCCATCAATGTGCCGGGCCCCGCTTTGAACGAGGATGGCACCCGGATGTTCCTCAGCGTGTTTTACGACGGCTCGAAGATGATCGCCCTCGATCCGGAGAAACCGGCCGCCGAGTTGCTCTGGGCGAGGGCCGGGATCAACGAGCGCAAGACGGACGCCCTCCACGCCATGATCAGCCCGCCTTTTCTCCGGGACGGCCACGTCTACGGCATCGACAGCTACGGCCAGACGCGCTGTCTCGACGCGAAGAGCGGCGATCGGATCTGGGAGGACCAGACCGCGATTCCCCACGGACGCTGGGCCACGGTCTTCCTGGTTCGCCAAGCCGACACCGATCGCGTCTGGGCGGTGACCGAGCAGGGCGATCTCCTCCTCGCTCGCCTCACGCCTTCCGGCTACGAGGAAATCAGCCGCGCGAAGATCATCGAGCCGCTCACTCCGCTCAACCAGCGCCCCAACGGCGCGGTGATGTGGGCGCCGCCGGCCTTCGCGAATGGTTGCGTCTACGTGAAGAACGATCGGGAAATGATCTGCGTTCGGATTGTCCCCGAATGACGACCCAAGAGGGTTGGGTCGCGGATCATACCCTGTTGACTCGAGTCGAACTTTTCGGGCAGAATCGGCTCTGATGAACGAGATGGACGCGGTCGAGGACGAACGAGCGGATTCCGATTCG
>JAUIGT010000007.1 GCA_030432615.1 Verrucomicrobiia bacterium | reverse complement strand
GTCGTCGATGTCGGCTATGTGCTCCAGGGGAAAGCCCCGGACGTGGCCCTGAAGAACCGCGACATCGTCTTCGTCGACACCCGGCCCTTCCAGATGGCCGAGCGGGCTCTCGATTCCGCCATCATCACCTTTGTCCAGACCGTCACCAACGAACTGGTCAACGACGCCTATCTCGACATCAGCATTCCTGCCCAGTGATGACTTTCCACTTCGCCACGAAACGCACGGTTCTCTCGATTCTCCCGGCTCTCGCGGCCCTGCTTTTCGCGAGTTGCTCGGTGTCGGAGCGTGCCTCCTTCGATGCCTTCGATGAAACCCAGGTGGTGGGCGAGGAGCCCGACTTTCTCACCCTCGATCTCGCCCGGCCTGTCCCGCCCGAGGCCCTGCGTCCCTCTGGGGAACCCTATCGCCTCGGGCCCGGCGACGTGCTCGACATCGAGGTCGCCGAGGACGCGAAAACCCGGGCCGCCTCGCGCGTCATGCCCGACGGCATGCTCTACTACGATGTCTCCGACGGCGTCAAAGCCTCGGGCCGCACCCTGAAGGAAGTCTCCGAGATTCTCTCCAAGGACCTCGCCGGGGACTACCCCTCCCCGGTGGTAACGGTCAATCTTTCTGAAGCCCAGAGCCAGCGTTTCTTCGTGCTCGGGCAGGTCAAGAATCCGGGCGCCTATCCGCTCGCCAAGCCCACCACTCTGGTCGAGGCCATTTCCCTCGCCGGCGGTCTCTACACCGCCCAGAATACCAATGGCGACAGCCAGGAAACGGTCGATCTCGACCGCTCCATCCTCATCCGGGACGGCGACCTCATGCCCGTCGATTTTCGCGGGCTCATCGAGCACGGGGACATGGGCCAGAACGTCTACATCCGGCCCGGCGACTATCTCTACCTGCCCTCCGTGCAACACCGGGCCGTCTACGTGCTCGGCTCCGTGGAACGCCCCGGTCCCGTCTACTTCGATACCGATCCCACCGTCCTCTCCGCGGTGGCCATGGCCGGCGGACCGCGCCAGGAAGCGATCATCACCAAGGCGCTGGTCAT
The DNA here is from genome assembly GCA_030432615.1 of Verrucomicrobiia bacterium. Lineage (GTDB taxonomy): Bacteria > Verrucomicrobiota > Verrucomicrobiia > Verrucomicrobiales > DEV007 > JAEUHH01. The sequence goes on along the minus strand of JAUIGT010000007.1, from coordinate 26,828 downwards.
TCGCGGTTCCCTCACCCGCCCCCGGGTGGCGACCGTCAGCCTGCACGCCATCATGCGAGGCCAGTCACCCGACGCGCGCCTTGCCGCCGGTGACATCGTCTGGGTGCCCAACACCATCTACACCTACCTGAAGGACTACACCCGCGCCGCCCTCGTCACCGCGGCCCAGGCTGTGGCCGTGCAGGAGGGGCTCAGTGTGCTGGGCAAGGACTTCGGAGGCGCCAACGTGACCATCACGGCCGGGGGACGCTGATCCGCTCCCGCCCCCGATCGATCCCTTCGGTTCGTTCAGGAAAAAGCCCTTCCGCCGGGAAAACTCATTCAAGGGAATTCGCATGCGGTCGCAGGGCGGTCGCGCTCTTGCGGCCCACGCGGGAGTCCGACACCGGCGGAAAGATCGAGGAAGAATTTTCCCTCAGTCGGGAGGTTTCTCGACTCGTTCCGCCCTCCTGAATACGTCGCTTCGCAGACCGTTGGAGCCACGATGTTCCCGGAGTCCCGGTGACGTTCTTTTCTTGTCATTCCGAGCGAGCCCGCGAGCCGAGGAATATCCCGCCAGCGGGAAGCGGGTGCCCAAGAATCCCACGCTTGACCGGCCCCCGCCACGTCCGCACCAGCGCGAGCGCCAAGCGGCTCCGAACGGATTCCGGCTGGCGGCGCGGATTGCCTTCGAGACCAGCAAGCAGGAAACGCGGGAACCCGCTGCCTGCGGGGGAATCCCCAATCCCGGCTCAAGGATTGCCGGCCAGCAGGTCGGCCGCGTCGCTATCGACTTCGATGGCCAGCAGGACCTCGCCCGGAGAAACGCGGCCACCGACGGCTTCGGAGAACCAGCCGCGCCGAACTTTTCCGTCGATCGGTGCCCGCAAGGCAACGGAACCGCTTTGCTCCTCCCACTCGCTCAATTCGCGAGCGAGCCTGGCCATCGCCTTGGTTTCACGAAGGTAGGCCACGGGATCGCCTTCGGCGTAATAGCGATCGCGCCGATTCCGACATTCACCGAGCAAGGTGCGCAGATCGTCGCGGGTTTCGCGGGCGATGGGATCCACCACCCGGGCGAGGACTTCGCCGGACTTCACCCGATCACCATCACGCACCCGTAGTTCGGTGATGACTCCGTGACACCAGACCCGCACCGCCACCTTGTCGTCGGCGGCTTCCTCCCAGGCAAAGGTCACCGGCTCCACCTTCTCGTCGTTTTCCGGCGAAAGCGGCACCGGAAAGAGAGGCGGCTCGGGGGTCGTCAGCGATTGGCTCAAGGCCCAACCGCCCGCGGCCGCCATCGCCAACCCCAGGCCGAGATTCAAAGCCCAATGCAGGGGAATGGCGCCAAACGGTTTCCGCGCCTTCATCCAGGTTCGAATCGGATCGGCGGATTCGACATTCCCGCGTGACGGGCGCTCCAGCTTCAAAAAACCGATCCGGCGCAGTCCACCGACCAGCTCCACGATCGCTCCCCGCGTCGCCGACTGGGGATGGGCGCGAATGACGTCCCTGACCGCGTCTCCGAAGGAAGCGCCCTGCTCGATCTCCCGAAGAAGCAGGTTCTGCCAGGGTTCGAGCGACCAGGAACGCGAACTGCGCGCATCGTGGAGGCAACGACCCCCCTTGCTGTCGAAACGCAGTCCGACCCCTTCCGCCAACTTCATCGGCGAACGGAGCAACATATCCCACTCGGACTGCGGCAAATTCGACATCACACGGAAATATTAGTCCAAAATATTAATAAAACAATAATTTTTATAATTTTAATACTATTCTAGCAAATCCAGAACGACTGCTCAAGTCCTACTCGTGAACGGAACGACGCCATTCCACCCTGTCGGCTCGCGGAGCCAACAGGGTTGCCCCGGTCGGCGCCGGCAGAGCCTTCTGGCCGGCCCTGGCCCCGGAAAGAGCTCGTTCAGCCTTTCTTGCCTTCCCCGCTCTGATTGGGGTCGTAGAAAATCCGGATGTCGGCTTCGGTCGTTCCCAGGACCTCCTGGGCCCGCTTGAGGGCGTTGCGAGTGGAGAGGTTGGGATTCCGGGGCGAGTTGAGGAAGATGTTCTTGCGCCCGATGACTTCCACCATGTCGGCGTTCTTGAGCACCCGGTAGACATCCTTGGAAGCCCCGCTGATGATGACCTCGCGGCCGGCCGAGCGGACATAGTGCACCAGTTCCTCCAGCGCCATGACGCTGGTCGCATCGAGATGCCGGGCGTTCTTCAGTCGCAGGATGATGACTTTCAGGTCCGGATCGAGACAGGTCTTCTGGATCTGGGTGCGGAACAGTTCGGCCGCTCCGAAAAAGAGTTCGCCCTCCACGTGCACGATCGAGATCGCGGGAATGGGACGCTGTCGCTTTTCCCCGGCCTCGCGCAGTTCTCCGCGCTCGGTGAACTCGTACTCGGTGAGGTAGGGACGGCTGGCCTTCCGCAGGTAGAGCATGATGGAAATCCCGACGCCGAGGAAAATGGCCACGTTCAGGGGCATCAGGAGGGCCGAGATGAACGTGGTCAGCAGCACCGCCGCATCGGAAGGCGTGGCGTTGAGCGAGATGCGGATGTGCCGGGGATTCACCACCGAGATCGCGATGCACATCACGAGAACGCCCAGCACGCACTTGGGCACGAAATTCATGTATTTCCCCAACAGCGCCAGCCCGATGGCACAGAGGAGACCGCTGACCATGCTCGAGAGCCGGCTGACGGCGCCACTGGTGAAGTTCAACGTCGATCGAACCAGCGACCCGGAGGCGGGCATGCCGCCGGCGAAGGAGGTGGCGAGGTTGGCCATCCCGACGCTGAGCATGTCCTGGTTCATGTCCGGCCGATCACCACTGCGGCTGGCGAGCGATTTCGACATCACGGAGTTCTCCAGCGAAGCCAGGAAGGCGACGGAGAAGGCCACCCCGATGATCTTGGTGAGATCGTAGTAGAGCCCCCGGGGACCGATCTCCGGCAGACGCGGCTTGAGATCGCGAATCTGGAAAGGCTCGAAGGTCGCCACTTCCCATCCCGCGTAGAAATGCAGCATGGCGTAGGCGACCGTCATCACCACCAGCGTGGTCGCGAACACGGGCAATCCTTTCATCCGTTTCGCGAGGAGAATCCAGACGCCCACGGTGACGACGCTGAGGGCCACCGCCTCCCATCGGGTCGATTTCAGGTTGGTGAAGGTCATCTCCACGATGGAGATGAAGGTTCCCGCGCTCCCGTGCTCCGAGGCTTCCGGTGGTATGGTGATTCCCAGCGCGTGCCGGACCTGGTTGGCGATGATGAGAATGGCCGCGCCGGTGATGTAGCCGACCACCACGCTCCGGCTGATGTACTGGATGAGGTCCGCCACCCGCAGCAGCGCCCCGATGATGAGGAGGATGCCGATCATCAGCACGATCAGCGGCAGCAGGCGCAGGCGCTCGGGATCGCTGAACATCGCCAGCGAGCTGAAGACCATGAACGCCGTGGCATTCGTCGGGCCGAGAATGGTGTGCCGCGATCCGGCGAAGATCGGCGCCACCAGGGCGGCCACCGCCCCGGACACGATGCCATATTGGATCGGCAGCTCGGCGATCGCGGCGTAGGCCATTCCCTGCGGAAAGGCGAGCAGGGCGACGTTGATCCCCGACTTGAGATCGGCCCGAAGCGAACGCCCGTTGTAGCCGTGAAACCCGTCCCTGATCGGGAAGGGCTGGAGCCCGTTGTCCATCAGGAAATTCGTTACCCTCTCGAACGATTTCTTGATCAACAGGCGGGTTCTTCTCATCAGACTGGCAACTGGCGGGACTTTCGGGCCTCGCGGCTGGACTGACAACCGGGAAATCCACCGTTTACGGGACCGCGTGTCCCGCGCAACCGGCTAACCCAGAACCTCGACAGGGGCCTCCGGCAGGGCGGCGAGAAAACTTTTTCCGTAGCCCTTGCTGAGGACGCGATTGTCGAGCAGGACGACCATGCCGCGGTCTTCCTGGGAACGGATCAGGCGCCCGACTCCCTGCCGGAGTTTCAGGATCGCCTCCGGCAGCGAGAAGTCGGCGAAGGAATTTCCGCCCCGCGCCTCGATGGCCTCCATCCGCGCCTGGGTCAGGGGATGATCGGGCACCGCGAAGGGCAGCCGCGTGATGATGACATTGGTCAGGGCGTCCCCGGGCACATCGACCCCGGTCCAGAAACTGTCGGTGCCGAAGAGCACGCTGGTCTCGTCCTGCTTGAATTTCCGGATCATCTGACGGCGTGACTGGCTGCGCCCCTGGACGAGCAGTTCCCATCCCTGCTCGGCGAACCAGTCCTCCATCTCCAGCGCGACGCTCTGCATGAGCTTGTAGCTGGTGAACAGTACGAAGGCCCGACCGCCACTCTCACGGGTGAAATGCTCGATCCACCGCACCAGTGCCTCCTCGTAACCGCGATCGTTCGGCGCCGGCATCGACTTGACGAGGTAGACCCTCATCTGCCGCTCGTAGTCGAAGGGACTCCCGATCTGGACGGCGTCGGCCTCCTCGGCTCCGACCCGTTGCCGAAAATAGGTCAGCTCGCGATCACCCACGCCGAGGGTGGCGCTGGTGAGGACGCAGGCGCGCCCCTCCTCGAAAAACAACGGACGCAGCAGCTCCGCGACATTGACCGGTGCCGCGTTGAGCGACATCGACGGTCCGCTGTCGCCGCCTTTCTCCACCCAGTAGACGGACTCCTCCAGCTCCTGTTCCAGGAAGGTCGAGAGGGCCACCCGGGCCTCGCCGAGACGGCGCGCCAGGTCGTTGAGTTCGTTCCGGGTTCCCTCGTTGCTGAGCTTCTCCGCCAGGGCCTTGGCCCGCTTGGCCACGGCGATGAGTCCGCCACCGAGCGTGTCCTCGACGATCTCGGGATGGCGAACGCGAAACTCGCGTCCCCACTGGTTGAAGTGGCAGGCGTTTTCCACCTTGTCGAAGAAGGCGTCGATCTCGTCGTGCAACTCGGTGACCTCGCGCCGTCCCTCGGTATCGCCGAGCAGTTGGAAGAGCCCTTTCCGACTTCGGGGATTGTAGAGCCGGTTGAGTTCGAAGCGCAGTCCGCCCTGGGAGAGATTGAGCCCGAGCTGCTTGGCGGCGATCTGTTCCAGGGTGTGGGCCTCGTCGAAGATCACGAAATCGTTGGGGAACAGAAATCCGTCGCCACCGATGCCGCCCTCGGTGAACTCCGGCTGACCCGCGAGCAGGGTGAAGAAGAGCGTGTGATTGACCACCACGATATCGGCCTCGATGACCCGCCGCCGCACCTGCTGGTAGAAACATTTCCCGCTCGGTCCGCATCGTTTCACCGTGCAGATGTGCGGCTCGCTGCAGACCTGCGCCCACACGCGCGGGCTCGGTTGGAAATCCAGGTCGCTCAGGCTCCCGTCCCTCGTCGTTTCCGCCCATTCCCAGATGGCCTCCAGTTCTTCCCGGTCCGAGGAGGAAAACAGGTCGCCGCCCGCCTCCATGGCGCCGGCGAGCCGGTTGGGGCACACGTAATTGCGTCGCCCCTTCATGAGGATGGCGCTGAACTCCTTGTCGAGGACCCGCTTGAGGAGGGGAATGTCCTTGCCGATGAGCTGCTCCTGCAGGTTGATGGTGTGCGTGGAAATGACGGCCTTGCGTCGCTCCCGCAGGGCCAGTTCCACCGCCGGAGCGAGGTAGGCGAGGGACTTGCCCACGCCGGTGCCGGCTTCCACGATGAGCGGGTGGGAAACGTCGAGCGACTTGGCCACCGCGACCGCCATCTGCTGCTGCTCGGGACGGTATTCGAAGTCGGCCAGTTCCGAGAGCGCTCCCGACTCGCTGAAGAATCGCGAGATCGTATCGGCCAGGGTCGAACCGGGAGAACTTTCGGAGAGGGAAATCACCGCATGCGGTTACCGCGAAAATCGGGTCACGGCAACACCGAGATGCCGCTTACCACCGCTTGACCCCGTCAGGGCCTTGAGGCACGGTGGAAAATTCGGAGTTCCTGAATTTCGTCGCTCCGCCCTTCCCGCTCTCTCATGGCATCGTCCGCGCCCAAGCCTCCCCTCAGCCGCCGCCTCGGCGAGACTCTCACCCGGCTCTCCCGCCGCGTCGACAGCAAGGCATTGGCGCTCCAGATTTTTCTCGGCGTCATCGTCGTGGTGTTGAGCACCACCTGGTACAACACCCTCTCGGAGTACCAGGCCGAATACACGCGGGTCAAAGCGGAGATCGCGGAACAGAAAGCGGGCGAACACGAGCTGCCCCCGCGCACCCCGTCGATCGTGATCGCCATCGGTTCCGTCATCGCCGACGCCGGTTTTCTCTATTCCCTGCTGCTTCGGCAAAGCCAGTCGAACCGCCGCCGTGCCCGCATCTTCCAGACCTCGCTCTGGATCGCCGCCATCGGGGTGCTGGTGGCGTGGCTGCCCACGGACTTCGCCAACTCCCAGGCGGCCCTGTTCGGAAAGGGGTTCATCGGCGAGCAACCCTCGCAAATCGCCTACGCGGGCAAGCTCACGCTCATCGGCCTGCTGGTGCTGAGCTTCCCGATCGCGTCCATGATCCACTTCCGCTCCAGCCTGCTGGATCAGTACGTGGTTCGCAATTTCCTGACTCCCTTCTCGTTCTGTCTCATCGGTTTCGTGGCCATCTGGCTCATTGCCGACCTCACCAACAATGGACCCGACCTGGTGGGCGCGGACGCCGGCACGGTGCTGAAATTCTATGTCATTCAGTTGCCCTTCATGATCCTTTTCGTCATGCCGGTGACCCTGCTGCTGTCGCTGCTCTACGCGCTGAGCCGGATGTCGAAATCCAACGAGATCATCTCCATGCTCGGCGCCGGGCGCAGCACCATGCGGGTGTTGCGGCCGCTGTTCGTCTTCGGGCTCTACGCCTCGCTCATCTGCCTGGTTTTCAAATACGAGTGGGCCCCCCGCTCCGAGGGCTACAAGGAAGCGATGAAGGAACAGATCCGCCTCGAGAACGAGGACAAGAAGAGCAAGTCGAAGAAGAAACTCGACAACCCCTGGGCGAAAACCGGCTGGATGCACATCAACGAGGTCGACAACCGCACCTGGTTCGTGCAGAAGGTCCCCTACGACATGCAGCGGCGGGAAATGCGCGGCGTGGCCATCCGCCAGCACGACGAGGAGGGACGACCGGTGGTGACCTTCCGCGCGACCTCGGCCAAATGGTTCTTCGGCCCCCGCGAGTGGCGGCTCTCCAACGGAAAGACCTTCACCTATGACAAGGACGGGATCGCCCGCGTGCAGGCCTGGGATTTCCTCACCATCCCCGAATGGCGGGAGACACCCTGGAAGGTGCTCTCCTCCGCCCAGAATCCGGAATACCTCGGCATTCCCGGGCTGACCACCTACCTCAAGTCGAATCCCGACTACGACGAACGTTCCCTGGCGCCCTTCCGGACCAACTGGTGGTATTGCTGGGCGGAACCGCTCAGCTGCCTCGTGATGGTGCTGATCGCGGCGCCGCTCGGGATCGTCTATTCCCGTCGGGGGGTGCTCGGCGGGGTCGCCGCCTCCATCATCATCTTCGCCCTCATGTATTTCCTGAGCGGCAGCCTGGTCGCCGCCGGCCAGGGGGGGTACCTGCCCCCGGCCCTGGCCGCGTGGGGCACCAACCTGGTCTTCGGCCTGATCGGAGCCGTGCTTCTCTGGGCGAGGGCCCGCAACCGCGAACTGCCCACCCTCAAGACGCTGCTGAGTCGCCGACGGGCTCGCAGGGCCGCCGCGAATCCCGCCTGACCGCCCCGGGAGAGGCTCGATCATTGACAGCGAGGCCATCCTCGTTTTGATCAGCCTGCGACAAGCGCTCCCCTCCCCTTCGTTTTTCCCGCGCTCGCCATCCCCATTTTCCCGCACGCCCATGGCCATCGTCCAGGATTGGAAGATCCGTTCCCATCATCATCGCTGCTGCCTGACCGATGAACCCTTCGAGGACGGCGAGGATTTCTACACCTGCATCTTCATCGATCCCCGCTCCGACGGCTACGTGCGGCGCGACTACGCGGCGAAGAACTGGCCCCTCGTCTCGAAGAATCTCGACCCTCCCCCGTTCTCGTTCTGGAAATCCACCTACGAGGCTCCCGTGCCCGAGGAAAAGAAGGAGGACATCGGTCCGGAATCGGCCGAGGCGATGCTCCGGCGCATGATCGACGAGGACGACTCCGGCACCGAGAACGCCCGCTACATCCTGGCCCTGATGCTGGAGCGGAAGAAGACGCTTCGTCCCGTCGATGAGAAGATCACCGAGGATCGCAAGCTCATCTTCTACGAACACAAGACCACCGGTGACGTCTTCATCGTGGCCGATCCCGAGTTGAAACTCGACGACCTCGGTCGGGTCCAGGAGGAGGTTTCCGCTCTCCTGGGCGGCGGACGGAAGAAGCAGGACGACGAGGGAGGCGAAAATGCGCCTTCGAGTTCCGGACCGGATGGCGTAGACTCTGGGAAAGACGAACCCGCAAGAGAGCCCATGTCCACAGAGGAAAACTCCCCCACCCGGTTGCTCCACGCCCTCAAGGGCCAGATCGACGAACTCATCGTGCAGTTGAATCTCGGCCGCAAGGAGGCCATCGACTACGTGGAAGAGCACAAGCAGGACTTGAACGACCGCATCGCCCGCGTCCGTGACTCCCTCGGCGATGGCGACGAGCACGAAGGCCTGCGCACCAAGCTCGATGAACTGCGGGTCCAACTCGCCCTCGGACGGATGGAGTCGCGCGACGCCTACCAGGAACAGCGCGAAAAGATTCACCAGGCCATCGAGGTAGCCCGCGGCGAATGGCATCACCTCGATCACGAGCTCCGCGAGGAATTGACCGAGCGATCGGAATCCCTCCAGACCAAGCTCAACGCCCTCGCGCTCGATCTCGGGCTGGCCGCCGCCGTGGCCGAGGACGACCTCGAGATCCGGAAGGAGGAGTTCTCCCTCCAGGCCAGGCGACTCGCCGATCGCGTCGAGAAGGCCTCGCGTTCCGCCGGCAAGGAAATCGAGGCCTTTTCCAAGGAAGCCCGGGAGACCTGGGACGATCTCAAGGACAATCTCCGGCGCCTCTTTCACTGAGATTGATCGTCCATCGCCAAAGCCCGGGCGGGAGGGGGATACCCGGGCCTCATCTCCCTGCTGCCGCATGACCGATATTCCCCTCGCTTTCCTCCGGCGTACGGCGATCACGCTGGCCACCGGATTCGCCTGCCTCGGCGCCCTCAGCGCCTGCCGACCGAGCGGCCCCACCGCCGATCCGGCCGATGTGGCGCGTGCGCAGGTGTTCCTCGACGCGGTCCGGGATCACCTCGACACTCTGCTGGAACACGGCCGCGACACCTACGGGAAACCGACGCCCTTCTTCGTCGATGGCCTCGAGGTCGAGTCCTACGAACCCGTGCGCTGGAGCTACGACGATCATTCCTGGATTCTCTCGAACCTCGCCAATCACCAGGACCTGCTTCGCACGCTCGAGGGCTTCAGCCGCCTCACCGGTGATGATCGGTATCACGACGCGGCCATCGAGACGCTCGAATACGGCTTCGAGCACCTGCGAACGGCAAACGGACTCCTGCTCTGGGGCGGCCACACCTGCTACGACGCCGGGGCCGAGGAATGGGTCGGTCGCCGCTATCACTGGCTTGGCAAGCGCCGCAGCCCCATCCACGAGATCAAGTCCTGCTATCCCTTCTTCGAACTGATGTGGGAGGTCGATCCCGAGGCCACCGCCCAATTCATCCGCACCTTCTGGGCCGCTCATGTCCGTGACTGGTCGAAGCTCGATTTCGATCGCCACGGGGGAGTCAACCGCCCGAAGGCACCGGGCCCGGAAGTCTGGGACCACGAATGGAATGAAGAAGCCGAGGTCTTCTTCCAGAGCGAGGGACGCACCTTCGTCAATACCGGCAGCGACCTCTACTACAGCGGAGCCATGCTCCATCACCTCGCCGGTGACGAGGGAGCCCTGACCTGGGCCAAGCGCATCGCCAGCCGCTACGTCGATACCCGGGATCCCTCCACCGGACTGCGTGGTTACCAGTACAGCAACCTCGAGAAAGTCGATCGGGCCTACCGGCAGTTCGGCGACCTGTTTCCCGACAGCCATGTCAGCGAGGCGGCGATCTTCGATCCCCATGCCCTCCCGAAACCACTGCTGGCGCTCCTGCGGATTTCCGAAACCCTCGGCGAGGAAGGCGAGATCTTTCGTCGATGGGCCGTCGAGGATCTCGTCGCCATCGGCCGCCACGCTTACCATCAAGAGAAGGGCATCATGAAGACCCTTCTCCTCGACGGCTCCGACCTGACCGCGGTGGAGATGCCCCGGGACGGCTATTTCGGACCGAAAGGCACCGTCTTCGCTTCCTGGCCGGCGGAGGACTACTTCCTCTGCTATGCCGCCGCCGCCCGGCTGTCCGACGAATCGTTTCTCTGGGAAATGGCCCGTCACACCGCGCGCGATGCCGGTCTCGGCGACATCGGCAACCGGGACGGCGAAGGCATGGCGCTCGATCCGGAAACCACTTCGGCCTTTCCCAATCACCTGATGGGATTGCTGGAATTATACCAGGCCACCGGTCGCCGGGCCTACCTCGACCTGGCGGAAACCGTGGGCAAAAACATTCTCGCCATCCGCTACGAGAACCGCCTTTTCACCCCCGGACCCGGCTACCGCTTCACCCGCACCAGTCGTCCCGAGCCCGTCGCCCTCCTTCACCTCGCCGCCGCCCTGCGGGGACAGCCCGGGATCCTTCCCGCCTTCATGGACGGTCACGCCTATTTCGCCTGCGAACTGAAGAGCTCCGACACCAACTACACCTTCGACCACCAGGTCATCTACACCCAGCGCAGGGAGTAGCAGGGAACCGCACGTGAATGTGGCGGAAGTTCCGCTTGTGACCGGTCCGGCGAACCCGGTTATTGCATTTACAAGCCACCGAGTTCACTCCACTCTTGCGACCTTGATCTGGGACCTCCACACGCACCTGACCCGCCAACTGCGCGGCCAGACGCCCGCCGAGAAAGCCGCACACCTCATCGAGGTCGGCGCGCGCCACGGCATCGGGCGTTTCTGCTGCTACATGGGGCTGGATTGGTCCCGCGATCCCGAACCCGAGGACCTGGTGCGCCAGAACGACGACATTCTCCAAGTGCTCGAAGCGCATCCGCGGCAGATGCTCGGATTCGTCTACCTCAATCCGAAGCATACCGAGGCGTCGCTCGACGAGATGAAGCGCTGTCTCCGCGACGGTCCCATGGTCGGGGTCAAGCTGTGGGTGGCCCAACGCTGCTCGGAACCCGAACTCGATCCCATCGTGGAGTATGCCATCGAACTCGGCGTGCCCATCCTGCAGCACACCTGGATCAAGGCCACCGGCAATCTGCCCGGCGAATCGACGCCCGGCGACCTCGCCCGATTGGCGGCCCGCCATCCGGAGGCCCGCCTGATCTGTGGTCACGCGGGGGGCAACTGGGAACTGGCCATCCCGGCCATCCGCGATTTCTCCAACGTTTCCCTGGGCCTGGGCGGATTCGACCCGACCGCCGGCGTGACCGAGATGGCGGTCCGGGAACTCGGCGCCGAACGCGTGCTTTTCGGCAGCGATGCCCCGGGGCGCAGTTTCGCCTCCCAGCTCGCCAAGGTGACCGGGGCCGACATTTCCGTTTCCCAGCGCGAACTCATCCTCGGGGAAAATCTCCAGCGTCTCCTGGAACCGATCCTGATCGCCAAGGGACTCACCGCATGAAACCGTCACTGTCAGCACCCGATCTCGGACTCAAGGCGCCGTTCAATCGCCGCTCCTTCCTGAAGAGCGGCGCGGCGACGCTGGCTGCCGGGGCGTTGTCCCTTTCCCGTGCCCTCACCGAGGATGCCGATCCCGCGGGGCCCGTCATCGACACCAACACCTATCTCGGCCCCTGCCCGTTTCGCGAGTTGCCGCTCGCCAGCACTCTGGACGATGCCGAGAGTCTCACCCGATTCGCCACCGCGATCGGCGAATCGGCCACCACCGCCTGGGCGGGATCCTTCGAATCCGTGCTCAGGCGCGACTACGACGGCATCAATGATCGCCTCGCCGCCATGGCCGCCGGCGACAAGGCGGTGGCCCGGCGGTTCCAGCTCTTCGGCGCCGTCAATCCGAAGGTTCCGGGCTGGACCGAAACCCTGCGACGCATTCACCAGGGACATCGCATGCGCGGGATCCGACTTCACCCCAACTACCACGGCTACACCCTCGATGATCCGGATTTCGCGGCCCTGCTCGACGCCGCGGCCCAGCGGGATCTCATCGTCCAGATCGTGATCCGGCTGGAAGATGTGCGCACCCAGGCTCCGGCGGTCGCCGTAGCCGACGTCGATCCGCGCCCGCTCACGGAATTGCTCCCGGCATTGCCCGGCCTGAAGCTGCAACTGCTCAATGCCATGCGCTCGGTCGCCGACACCCTGCTCATGACGCGTCTCTCCGACCTCGGGGTGCACTTCGACATCGCCATGCTGGAGGGCATGTGCGGCATCGCCCGCATGATCGAGCGGGTCCCCGAGATCCGGCTTTGCTACGGCAGTTACGCTCCCTTCTTCTACCCCCAGGCCGCCGCGCTGAAACTCTCCGAGTCCGAGCCCGACCTGGAGCAGCGCAATCTAGCCGCAGTCCGCTCGCATCATGCGGAGAACCTCCTGCTGCGAAGTTGATACGGCCCGGAAGACACCGGGCGCCGCTCGAACTTCCCTCGATTCCAGAAAGGCGGTTTCCATCGGTCCAAACGATGGCGACGGTTGGAATTATCGATGACTCGCCCGACGCGAGGACCGGTATCGTGGTGAGGCAACCCGCCCTCGAACCGGTCCCATGGAAACGCTTCTCTTCCTTCTCTTTCTCGGGCTGAGCATCTGGCTCACCATTCACTCGAGCCGGTCCAACGAACGGCTGTCCCGTCTCGAGACCGAGGTCCGCCGACTCCGGGATCTCGCCTCTTCGCCGCCACTCCCGGAGAAAACCCCTTCCCGGGAAGAGATACGACCGTCCACCGAAAAACCCCTTCCCGCGCCTGGCGACCAGCCTTCCCCGCCCATCCCCCCGAAGGCCGCTCCCGCCTCCAGGGCGACGACCGTTTCCAAGACACCCCCTCCCCTCCCGGTCACGCCGTCCACTCCATCGCCTCCGGCGAAACCCGCAACTCGGAAGCCCGCTCCCCGGACCGCGACCAATTGGCGCCGGAGGCTGGAGGCGATCAAGCTCTGGCCCCCCTCGGGCGAGAATGCCGAGGCCACCATCGCCGCCTGGTGGCTGAGCCGGATCGGGCTGATCATCCTCATCATCGGGGCCGTCTTCTTCGGTGTTCGCATCGCCGAAAACACCCCGCCCTGGGTCCGCGTCACGGCCCTCGGTGCCATTTCCGCCGGCGTCTGCCTGTTGGGAACCTGGCTGGAAAAACGCTTCGCCCGCTTCGGTCGCCTGATCTCTGCGGGCGGACTCGGGCTGATGTATTTCACGGCTTTCGCCGCCTACGGCATCGAAGCCACCAAGGTCATCGATCAGCCCGCGATCGGCTTCCTGGGCCAGGCGACCGCCGTTCTCGTAATGATCGGCTGGAGTTTCTGGAAACGCGACGAAGCGGTCGCCGCCATGGCCGTCTTGCTCGGTTACGTGGCGTGCTGGTTTTCCCACGCCCACGATCTCGACCACTTCGTCATCGCCGGTCTCCTCTTCCTCGCCACAGGAGCCGGTGCCATGCTGGTTGTCCGCTCGTGGCTGTGGCCTGCCGGACTGGCCACCCTCGGTTCCTGGACCGGCTTCGCCATTCTCGGGATCGCCGAATGGCCCCGCCTGGAGGAAGCCCCGTCCTTTCCGATCATGCTCGGCAGCCTTCTCCTGCTGACTGCCATTCTCGAGGCGGCCAATTTTCTCGCCCACGAACACTCCCGCTCCGGATCGGAGACGGACGGCCACGCGAAATGGCGGCGTCGGTTGAGCCTGATCCATTCCACGCTCGCCATCGGCACCGGTTGGCTTGCCCTTCGCTCCGCGTTTCCGGCAGGAGTGGAGGAACGCCAACTCGACTTCTTCTATCTCGGCTTCGCCGTGCTCTTCGCCCTGTTCACGGCCCTGCGTTTTCACCGGCGCCACCCGGTGGCCATCACCGAGACCTTCTTCCTCAAGACTTCGGGCTTGCTCGCGCTCTTCTTCGTGGCCTGGTTCGACGGTCCCACTCGGTGGCTCTCCCTTTCCATCCAGACCGGGGTCCTGCTCTGGGCCTGGCAACGCTCCCGCCTTCGGTGGATCGAGGTCGGGTTCGGCGTGCTCTTCGCCGGCACCCTCGCCGTCCTCGTGAGGGACATCTCCGCAATTTCTCCGGTTCCGGCCGATGCGTGGGAAATTCTCACCATCCGCCATCTCGTCGCCATACTCTCCCTGACCGTCCTGTCCACGGCACTGGCCCTCCATGCCGGATGGGCCCCGGCGACCTCTCCGGGTGACGGAAACGCACCTCCGAACTCGTTGGCGTTCCGCCCGCTCTTGCGGAACCTCGCCGCGATCGCCATCGGCTACCTGATCGTGCCCATGGTCATGCGGGAAATCTCCGGACGGGCCGCCATCGGACCGGTGCTGTTGATTTCGTTCGCGGCGCTTGCGATGGCAATTCCGGCCCTCGCGCGGCGTCGATTCGCACCCGTCCTGGCGGGACTCACCGCCTTCCTTCCCGCCTGCCTCCTTTTCCTCGATCCCCGCTTCCCCGGCAGGGAAACCGGCCCGGGTCTCACCACCGGAGCGTGGCTGGTCCTGGTCGGGCTCGTCGGGGCCGAGGCGGCCTTCCGGCGATGGCGGGTTGGCCGGTCCGTCGGCAACGGCGTCCGGTTCCTTCTCCAGGCCGTCGCCTTGATCGTGGCCACGATCACCATCGGCCGTGGACTCGACACGTTCGAGCCACCCCAAGTTCTCCGTGGCGGGGCCTTGTTCGCCTTGGCCCTGCTGGGTGTGTTCACGTTGCTTCGGCAGGGAGCCGTCCGTTCCGACGAAAATCCGCTCGACTCGCGCTCGTCAAAGGCGCTCCGCGTTTTCCAAGGACTGCTGGCGATCGTGGCAGGTGTCGTGGTCGCCTTTTCCGGCCCCCATCAACTGGAATCGACTCATTTTGCCCCCTCGATACTCGTCATGGTGGCGGGTGCTCTCTTCCTGGCGGCGTTCCTCACGAAGAACGGCAGCCCGGGCATCGCCGGTGGCATTCCCCTCGTGTTCGGCGTCGGTTGGCACTTGGCGGAAAACGGCGGGTCCGTTCTCCTGCGCGACCACGCCCTGGCCGTCATCCCCATCCTCGCCGTCTGCGCCGGCACCGCCATCACGCTGTGGCGAAGGGTCGATGCACGCCGCTTTCGGGGAGCGATCTGGTGCGACCTGGCGCTCCACGGTCTCGCGCTGGCGACGATTCACCACTGGCTGCACACCCACTTTTCTCCGGCGGAAGTCTTTCTCGGCAACGCCCTGCTCGCCACCGCTCTCGTCGCCATCGTGAAGCGTTTCCCGCTGCCTGGACTGGCGATCGCCTCGACCCTTCCCTGGTTCCTCGCCTTGATGAACTGGTCATGGGACACCCTGCATGGCCGGGACGTGGGCGATCCGTGGCTCTGGTGGCCGACCGCCGCGCTGGCCCTGGCGTGGTATGGGCTGAGCCGGCGCCATTTCCTCCCAAACGAAGATCAGGTCGCCTCCCCGAAGGTTCGGCACGGTGTTTTCCTCGGCCAGGGACTGATCACGGCTCTCGCGCTTTCCGCCGTCGGCCACGAGATGCTGCCGGAACCGTGGAAACCGATCGCGTATGGTCTCTTCTCGCTTCTTCTCGCGACCTTCGCTTTGAAAACGAAGGCGCCCGGCGCTCAGGCCTGGTCCGCTGTCCCCCTGGGAATCGGCCTGTTCACCGCCTCCCGAATCGTGTTCGGTCCCGACGTTCCCGGCCAGACGGTGGCCGCCCTCGTCAGCGTCGGCATTTTCTCTCTCGCCCTGGCGGGCCACGGAGTTCTCGTGACCCGCTCGCTGGGACGGGAGGCGCGTTCGCTTTCCTGGCTCCACGGCCTCGCCGCCCTCGGACTGACCTTCTTCGCGTTCGCCGCCGACCGATTCGGCGTCGAGTCGTGGACCACCGTCTCCTGGGGCCTCGCTGCCCTGGTCTTGTTCGGCATCGGGCTTGCCGCCGGACTTCGTCCCTACCGACTGACCGGACTCATCGGCCTTGCCTTCGCCATCGTGCGCATGTTCGCGATCGATATCGAGGATTCGCTCGACCGAATTTTCGCGGCCTTCGCCATCGCCCTCGTTCTGCTGGGCATCGGCTACCTCTATCACCGTTTTCGCCACCTGATCGAACGCGCCGACACTCCTCTTGCCGCCGACGGGGCCGCGAAAAACGCAAATTCCGAGTAGTCGAAACCCGGCATTCACGGTATCCGGTGCTCGTTCTCCCACTTGTTTCTTCTGAAATTCCGGCACAGGATCTGCCGACCGATCTCCCTCGGAACCATGTCTGCCGCACTCGAATCTCCCGCCTTCACCAGCGCTCACCCTCTGGCGGAGATCACGACGTCCCTGGTTCGGGAAGGACTCGACCGATTGAGCTCGCCAGGAGGACTCCAGGACGAAGAGACCGTCCACCTGCTACGCGTGGCCACCAAGCGCCTCCGAGCCGCCTGGCACCTCGTCCAGGAACTGGCCGGGAAGGATCTCGCTCGCGAACGTCGCGCCTCCCTGCAGCGATTGTCCTCCATGCTTTCCGCCAGCCGCGATTTCTCCGTCCTCGACGGGCTGCTCCAGGATCTCGCCGCCCGTCAGACCGACGGGCGGATCGCCCTGGCTCTCGACAAGGTGCGGGACCGGATGCGCGCCCCCGGCGCCTTTCCTCCTGGGGACGAGGAGAATTCCGTCGATTCTTCGCGGGACGCCATCGGTGCCATCCTCGAGGAGGAAGTGGAAGCGTGGCATCGCCTGGAAGAAAAAGCTCCCGACCACTGGCGTCGGGCCATTCGTCACCAGCTCCGGAAAAGCCGCATGCGGGCCCGTCGCGATGCCCGCCTGGCCCTGGGCAGTACCGACGCCGAACTCTGGCACGACTGGCGCAAGCAGGTGAAGCGACTCCGCTACCAGCGCGAATTCGTCGCCACCACCCAGGGACGCACCCCGGGGAAAATCGATGCCCGAATCAGCCGGCTCGGCTCTCGTCTTGGCGAGCGCAACGACCTCGCCAACCTGGTCGCCCTGATCGATCGCTATCACCGGGACGAGGTCCTCTCCGGCGAAGAATACGGGACCCTGCGCAAGGTCATCGCCCGCGAGGAAAGCCGCCTTATCTCCCAATGCCGCCGCCTCGGTCGCCAAGCCCTGCTCCGGCCGAAGTAGTCGTCCAGCGCATCCCTAAGGAACGGCGCAAAAAAAATGCCGCCTCCCGCGAAGGAGACGGCATTGAAAAGATTCAACGGATCGGACGACGCTCAATCCGCGCCGTCGTTGCCGATCGCTTCCACGGGACAGCCTTCCATCGCCTCTTCGCAAAGCGCGGCTTCCTCGTCGTTTTCCGGCTGCTTGTAGACGTAGGAATAGCCTCCGTCGTCGTTGCGGGTGAAATTGTCGGGAGCAGTCTCGCGGCACAGGTCACAGTCGATGCACTGGTCATCAACGTAGAAGGCGCCCTTGGTGTTGTCTTCGTAGCGGTTTTCGAGGTCAGCCATGATTTTGGAAGGGGTAAAACGTGCTGGAGTTGCGGAAGTGGCGGAAAATAGGAGCAATTGTCCGGCTTGCAACCCCATTTTTCAGCAGTTTCCGGGCCAATCCCTGAGCAGGAGCCGGTTGGAACTTTCGTTCCATCCATTCCCACTCGCCCTGTTCTGCTGCTTCGCACAAGTTTTTACTGGCACTGGCGGCGGCGCCGTTCATGGTTGACCTTTTTCCGTCGCAAAACCTTCGGCGAACTTCCCCACCCGACATCATGAGCCAAGAATCGAATGCTCCCAACGCCGCGTCCGGCAGCTCGGACACCGACAAGGTCATCCCCCGCCAGGGCTGGCACGTGATCCACCTTTTCTACCAGATCGACCGCGCCAACTGGTCGATGCTCTCCGACGAGGAACAGCTGGAGGCCAAGACCAACCTCACCGCCCTGATCCAGGACATCCGCTCGGCCGATTCCACCCAGTTGCTCGCTTTCAGCATGGTCACGCCCAAGGCGGACATCGCCTTCATGCTCCTGACCGACTGCCTGCACAAGGCCAACGAATTCGAGAAAAAACTCACCCTTTCCCTGGGACCCGACATTCTCACCCCGGTCTACAGCTACCTCTCGATGACCGAGTTGAGCGAATACACCACCACTGAGGAGCAGTATGCGGAGCAACTGGTTTCCGACGAGGGAATCGAGAAGGACGGCGAGGAGTTCAACGCCAAGATCGAGGAATTCCGGACCCGGATGCAGAAATACAACGCGGACCGCCTCTATCCGAACATGCCGGATTGGCCGGTGTTCTGTTTCTACAACATGTCCAAGCGGCGCAACGAGAACGACAACTGGTTCGCCCTCGATTTCCCCGAGCGCCGTCGCCTGATGCTCGGCCACGCCAAGACCGGCCGCACCTACGCCGGACGCGTGCGCCAACTCATCACTGGTTCCACCGGGCTCGACGAGGCCGAGTGGGGCGTGACGCTCTTCGCCCACAACTCCCAGGACATCAAGGAGATCGTCTACGAGATGCGCTTCGACGAGGCCAGTGCCCGCTTTGGCGAATTCGGCGATTTCTACATCGGTCTGCAGGTGCAGCTCGACGAGTTGTTCCGCCGAATCGGCCTGTGATTCTGGCCGCGTTTTTTGCTTTCGCATTGCCAATTCGGCCACGAGACGCTTGCGTTGGGGTGGCCGTTGCGATAGACGGTGGCCGCTACTCCCATGATGGGGAGAAGCGTGCCGGCGCCTGATCCCGTTCCTGTTTCCCCCGGGGCACGCCAGTTTGAGAGTGACCTCACTCGAAAAATTTTTTACAACTTAGTCAACGAAACCGAACTCTCGCCATGTCTGAAAAAACGATCGATCCGCCCCGGGAAAGTTCCGCCGGCTCCGGCAAAGGCCCCAAGTATCCCGGCATCCGCATCACCTGCAACGGCAACACGCTGGTCGCGAAATACGTGGAAACCCGGATCACCGAGGGCGGCGTTTTCTATCCCATCACCCCATCGACGGAAGGTGGCGAGTTGTATCAGCAGTCCTTCGCCATGGGCGAACTGGACGTGTGGGGCAACCAGAAGGTGGCCATCGAGACCGAGGGCGAGCACGCCGCCCAGGGCGGAGCCACCGCGCTGGCCGTGACCGGCCGGCGGGTCGTCAATTTCACTTCCGGGCAGGGTCTCGCCTACGCCATGGAGCAGTACTACCATGCTCCCGGCAAGTGCTCGACCATGGTGCTGGAAGTCGGTGCCCGCGCCCTCACCAAGCACGCCCTCAACGTCCATTGCGGCCACGACGACATCTATGCCGCGCTCGATACCGGCTGGACCATCCTCTTCGCCAAGGATGCCCAGCAGGCCGCCGACCAGGCCATCATTCTTCGCAAGGTCAACGAGAAGGCCCTCAATCCCGGCATGAACGTGCAGGACGGCATGCTCACCACTCACTCGGAGCGAGCTTGGCTGATGCCGGAGGCGGAATTTCTGCGCGAGTTCCTCGGGGATCCCCGCGACCTCGTGGAATGCCCCACCGACGCCCAGCGCGAACTCTTCGGACCGCGCCGCCGCCGGGTGCCGGCGATGATGGACCTCAAGAACCCGATCCTCCTCGGCCCGGTCCAGAACCAGGAACACCACATGAACGGCGTCGTCGCCCGCCGCAACAACTGGAACGAGCCCATCCTCGGTTTCCTCGAGGAAGCCTACCGGGAATTCGGCGAACTCACCGGTCGCCACTACGGAGTCATCGACGAATACAAGACCGAGGACGCCGATACCGTCTTCGTCTCGCTCGGCTGTGCCGCCGAAAACATCGAGGAAGCCTGCGACTACCTCCGCGAGCAGCGCAACGCCAAGGTCGGTTCCATCCACATCAACGTCATCCGCCCCTTCCCCGAGGCCGCCATCGTCGAGGCCCTGCGCGGAAAGAAGAACGTCATCATCATCGAGCGCACCGACGAGGGCATGGCCGGCGACAATCCCATCGGGCGCGACATCCGCGTCGCCCTCACCAAGGCCGCCGAAGCCCACAAGGGCGGCAACGTCAGCGTCGGCGCGATCGCCCCCGACGAGATGCCGCGCCTTTTCAACGGCAGCTACGGCATCGGCTCCCGCGACTTCCGTCCCGAGCACACCCTCGGCGCCTACGAATTCGCCACCGGCTCCACCGCCCGCCAGGACGGCAAGACGGCCGCCGATGGCGTCAACTACTTCACCCTCGGCGTCGAGCACCCCTACGCCGTCATCTCGAAGGACACCCCATCCCTGCTGCCGGACGGCGCCATCGCCGCGCGTTTCCACTCCATCGGCGGCTGGGGCATGATCACCACCGGCAAGAACCTCGGCGAGATCGTCGGCGAGTTCGGCCACATGCTGAAGCAGGAATCCGGCGAGGATCGCCTCTTCGTCAACGCCAACCCGAAATACGGTTCCGAGAAGAAGGGCGCCCCGACCAACTACTACCTCGTGGCCGCCCCGCGTCCGGTCCGGGTCAACTGCGAGTTGAACCACGTCGATATCGTTCTCTGCTGCGATCCCAAGGCCTTCACCCATACCAACCCGCTCGCCGGCCTCAAGAAGGGCGGCGCCCTCGTCTGGGAATCCCACGAGTCGCCCGAGATGGCGTGGAAGCGGATCCCGAAGAAATACCGCGACTTCGTGAAGGAGAACGGCATCCGCGTCTTCATCCTGCCCGGCTTCGAGATCGCCCGCAACGCCACCGACCGGCCCGACCTGCAACTCCGCATGCAGGGGAATTCCTTCCTCGGCGCCTTCTTCCGTGTCTCCCCCTTCCTCCAGACCTTCGGCATCGACGAGTCGAAATTCGACGAGATCGTCCGCGCGCAGTACGAGCGCAAGTTCGGCCGATTCGGCGAGGCCGTGGTCGAGTCCAACATGAAGGTCATGCGCGACGGCTACGATCGCGTCCAGGAGATCGTCTACGGAGAAATCGACGACGAGGATCGCTCCAGCATGCGCCTCACCCCGATGATGCCGGAGGGCGAACACACCATTCTCCCGACCGCCGGCTGCGGCTACTCCGGGTTGAAGAATTTCGATTCACCTTCCAATCAGGACGCCAAGGCGCCCGTGCAGACGCTGTCGAAATTCGACGGTGAATTCCGCAACGGGCTCGGATACCACCAGCCCGCCGGAGCGCTCGCTTCCGTCGGCGTCATGGCCGCCGGTACCGGCGCGACCGCTTCCAAGTATGTCGCCCGTCGCGAGACCCCCCTCTACATTCCCGAGAACTGCACCCAGTGCATGGAGTGCATCACCGCCTGCCCCGACACCGCGCTGCCCAACACCGCGCAGGAAGTCGCCACCATCCTCCAGACCGCGGTGCGCAACTACGTGGTCGATCCCGAGCAGCAGAAACTCCTGCTCGCGGCGATGCCCGGCGTCGAGGAGCGCGCCCGGGAGAAGATGAACACCGCCGCCGAAGCCAAGGAGGCCCTGCCTTTCAAGGACATCATCCAGGAAGAGATCGCCGGGCTCAACGGCGGCACCACCGAGGAGGCGAAGGCCCAGCTCAACGGCATCCTCGATCTCGTCCCCATCGCCTACACCAAGGTCCCGGCCATCTTCAAATCGATCGAGAAGAAGAAGCCCGGCGAGGGCGGCGTCTTCTCCATCTTTGTCAGCGACCTCTGCAAGGGATGCGGCGAATGTGTCGAGCAGTGCGGCGATCACGGCGCCCTGGTCATGGTTCCCGACACCGAAGAACTCAACTATCGCCTCACCAGCGCCCAGATCTTCTCCCGGCTCCTGCCGGACACACCCCAGAAATACCTCGGGCTCTACAACGACGACGCGCCCGAGGATTCCCGTCCCGCCGCGCTGCGCAACCACCTCATGGTGCGCCGCAACTACGAGGCCCTCGTCTCCGGAGACGGCGCCTGCGCCGGTTGCGGGGAGAAATCGATCCTCCGCGCCATCGCCTCGATCACCGAAGCCTACATGCGGCCCATGTACCACAAGAAGGCCGACCGGCTTCTCGCCTTCGCCGAGCGCCTCGAAACCGAAGGCGCCGCAAAGCTGGCCGAATTGAAAGCCGGCAACGAAGCCGAATACGAACTCTTCAAGCAGGCCGTCGCCCACATCCTCATGGGACTCGGCGGCGAAAACGACGAGGACACCCGCAAGCGAATGGCCGAGAACGGCCCCATCTCCGACGAGGATATCGTCTCCGCCATCGCTTCCGTGCTCCGCGTCGATGCCTTCAACCACCAGCATCTCCAATCCACCGACGGTCGTCTTGCCAACGGGATGAGCACCATGTTCATGGGCGCCTCCACCGGCTGCAACACGGTCTATGGCTCGACTCCCCCGTCGAACCCGCATCCCTATCCCTGGATGAACTCGCTCTTCCAGGACGGCCCCACCATTTCCTGGCTGCTCGGCGAGAGCCTCATGCTCCAGCACGCCCGCCGCAGTGTCGCGCCCGAGCGGCTCGCCAAGGCCCTGCTCGGCGACCGGAGCGCGGCCGATTCCGGCGACGGGGTCATCGACGCCGGTGGCTACTGGACGCTCACCCACCTCACCGAGGTCGAAATGTCCGATCAGGAAATCAAGGAACTGCCCAAGGTCTGGATCGTCGGCGGCGACGGCGCCCTCGGCGACATCGGTTTCCAGAACCTCAGCAAGGTCATCCTCCAGAACCGTCCCAACGTGAAAGGCATCATGCTCGACACCCAGGTCTACTCGAATACCGGGGGCCAGAACTCCGACAGTTCGAACATGATGGGCGGCTACGACATGAACCAGTACGGCAAGGCCAGCCAGGGCAAGCTCAACGAGAAGAAGAACGTCGCCGAAATCCTGACCAGCGGCCACGGCAGCCCCTACATCGCCCAGGTTTCCATGGCCAACTCGGCCAAGCTCTACCAGAGCGTGCTCGCCGGCCTGGAATACCGCGGCCCCGCCTTCTTCCAGAGCTACACCACCTGTCAGCCCGAGCACGGTGTCGCCGACGACAAGTCCGCCGCCCAGGCCAAACTGGCCCGCGACAGCCGGGGCATGCCGGAGTTCGTCTACGATCCCCAGGGAGGCGAGACTTCCCAGGAATGCTTCGAGCTCAAGGGAAATCCCAACCTCGACCGCGACTGGTACCAGGCGGCCTACAGCGACAAGACCAAATACAACTACACCGTCGCTCACTGGGCCACCACCGAGGCCCGCTTCCGCAAGCACCTCAAGGCGATCAAGGAAGAGGAGGCAGCCGATTTCATCCACCTGGACGACATGCTTCCGCTCATCACCCAGGATGACGTCGTCAAGCGCCGCGTCTTCGATCTCGCGCATCGCAGCTACATCCCCGACTTCGGCGTCACCATCAAGGCCGAGGTCAATGGGAAGCCACGCTGGTTCGTGATCTCGCGCCAGACCGTCCTCTTCTGCGTCGAGCGCCGCAAAGCCTGGCGCATGCTCCAGTCCAAGGCCGGCCAGCGGAACAAGGACTACCAAGCCCAGAAAGCGCTCCTCGCCAAGGTCGACAAGGGCGAGGTCAGCCTTGAAGACCTGCGTTCCAGGACCGCCCAGTTGTATGCGGCGGAACTGGAAGCGGTGGGTTGAGAACGGTCCGGTCTTGGCTCAGATTTCCCTACCACGGGCCAGACTCTCGTCACCGACTCCGTTTCAAATCCCGAACGCTCCGCCGAACCGTTCGAGGGCGAGGTGTTCGTCGAGACCGGTGCCATCGATCACGTGGCACCGGCTTCGGCGTCGCGTGACGCGCGGATCTCCGTCGGTCCCGTCAGTCGAATGTTGCCGTGAATGACCGCCAAGGCGCGGTAATCCGTCCGAGAGAGGTTCCGGCCAACGAAAGAAGGTCCCGGCCGATCACGGCTCGATACTGAACGCCCCCACCTCGCTCTTCCCGGGGAACAGGCCTTCCACCAGGCCCTGCTTCTGGAAGGCCACGCCGCGGAAGTTGATCCGCTCGCGATCGGTCCGATTCAGGTAAAAGCCGTGGACGTAGCCGTTGCGGCGATTCGCGAAGACCCGCATCCGATCGGGAGCCGCGACGACGGCGGCTACCCGGTCGTTCGCCCCCCAGGAGAGGGAGACGGGACCGGGATTGACCAGGTCTCCCCCGCTGATCTGCCAGGTCGCGTTGGGATCCAGGTTCGGATCGAACTCCGCCAGGATTTTCTCCCCACGAGCAGGTCGAGTGAAGACGGAACCGACGAACGAGGCATCGACATGAAAGCCATCCGGATAGAATCGAGCTCCCGGCATGGCGGGTCGATCCCAGACGAGGGTGCCGTCGCAATCGCTGATCCCGGCGACATCCCGGAACGTGACGACTCCCCCGAGGCAACCGTGCGGGCGCGCCCGGTAGAGATTCACGAACAGACGCCATTCGCCATCCTCGGACACGAAGCCCCGATGGGAGAAACGGGTATTGTCTCCCAGAACCCCGAGAAGACGGACAATCCCGTTAGGCAGGACGCTGATGAGAGCGTAGCCATCTCCCCCCGGGCCGCCGGCGATGGGATCCGCCGGCAACAGACCGGTGTATTGGCCACTCCAGGCGGCGGGATTGGTGCGGCGATGGAAACCGGACCGGTCGAGGCTCAACCGATGAGTATTCCCGTTCTCCGTGAAACTTCCCTCCAGGCGATAGGCGCCGTTGCCGCCATCGGTGGCGACCAGCTGCAGGTTGACGGTGTAGGTCACGCCTCGCCGGGTGAAATCCCCGACGAATGACCCGTCGTTCGCGAGCGCGCCCCGAATCGGGAGCCGAAGATTCGTCGCGGTATGCGAAAGGACACCCGAGAATCGCTGGCGTCCATTCAGGCGCACGTTCAAGCTTCCCGTGGGATCGCCACTGGCCTCGTCGAGCACCAGCCCCGCGAACGCTCCCGCCGCGGCCGGATCGAACGCCATGTCCGGCACTTCGGGCCGGAAGTTCGCCACCAGGTCACGGGCCGTGGCAGCGTTGAAACTCAGGGAAGCGGCAGTGCCCACCTCGACACCACCCTCGGTCCAGTTGAGAAAAAGGAAGCCCGGATTCGGGGTCGCGACCAGGGTCACTCCGGCCCCCTCGAGATAGTCTCCGGCCCCGGAAACGGATCCGCCGTCCGCTGGCGTCGCGGTCGCTCCGATCGCATACGAGGGAATGGCCTCGAAATGCGCCAACAACGCCCGGTCGGCCGTCGCGGCGAAGGAGAGATCGACCGAGGTCCCGATCTCGACCCCGCCTTCGGTCCAGTTCACGAAACGATATCCCGGATTCGGCGTCGCCGTGAGATCGGCCTGGGCGTTTTCGACCAGCTCTCCCTGTCCGGCCACGCTGCCGCCCTCGGCTGGGATCGCGTTCGCGGTGATCGCGACGGTCGGAATGGGAGCGAAATTCGCCACCAGCGAACGGTTTCCGGCAACCACGAAAGCGAAGTTCGCTTCAGTACTGACCTCGACGCCACCCTCGGTCCAATTGACGAAGGTGTATGCGGCGTCCGCGGTCGCGCTCACCGTGACATGGGCGTCGGTGTCGAAGGAACCTCCTCCGGAAACGATTCCCCCTTCCGCGGGCGTGGCACCCACGCTGACGATCTGCTGCACCCCGGCTCCCGGCGTGGTGAAACTCATGTCCTGTCCGGTCGCCTCCCCTTGCGCGTTCGACGCCCGAACCCGGAAGTGGTAGGTCGTGGCCGGTTCCAAACCGGTGAGATTCAGCGTCACCAGCGCGGGAACGGTTCCATCGACCGTCCCGGGGACGGCTTCGGTGTCGCCGTATCCGGCCGAAGAACCGTATTGGAATTCCGCCGTGGTGCTGTTGTCGCAAGCGCTGATCCGGGCACGAATCGTCGCAGTGGTCGAAGTGACATCGGTCGCGGCGAGAGTCGTTGCGGCGGGCGGCGGCAGCACATCCGGAGAGAGCAGGAGCATCCGGGTGTTGAGGACATCAGTCCCGTCCGGATGCCCGCTGGCGAGGAGGTAGCCGGCATCGTTGACCGCGACGCAGCGATCGATGATGAAGTCGTTGTTGGTGAGCATCTCGTTGAGATCCTCGGCGATCCACGCGCCACCGGATCGTACCCAGCGCACCCCGCTCGGTTCCGTAATGTTGGAAACCTTGTAGGCATAACCGACGATCACGTCGTGATCGCTCATGTCGAGGATCCTGCCGGTATCCGGCGAGCCCTGGTCGGGCAGCGGGAGAGCTTCGATCGCCCCGCCCGCCCCGCTGAAGAAGGGACGATAATCCCGGTCGGGCACCGTGTAGATGACGGCGTTTCCGGCGGCGTGACCGTGGTTGTTCAGAGCCATGGGCGAAAGGGTGTAGGTGGCCGGGGCGGCATCGAAGGCGAAGTCGGTAAACGAACCGTCCGGAGCCCGGCGAAAGGCGTGGCTCTCGTTGTCATTCGACCAGGTTCCAATGATTTCCCCGAGGTCATTGATGACGCGGGGATCGGCCCGCTTGGCGGCCGGGGTGAGATCAACCTTGGCGCCGACCGCGGCATCCACCAACCACGCGTGATCACCATACCCCGACGAAGGAAAATCGGAGGAGTTCTGGTTGTTAGATCCCGGGATCGTTGCGTAGCCGATGATCATTCCATCGATATTCACATCACGCACCGGACTGTGGGTGATGAAGCCGTTGGAAAAGTGATAGTCCGAGCCGTCCCAGCGCAGGTTCGACCACGAGTAGGACCAGCTGTAGCCGCCCCGCACCCAG
>JAUIGT010000006.1 GCA_030432615.1 Verrucomicrobiia bacterium | reverse complement strand
AGCAGCCGGGCCAAGGGCAGGGCCAGGCGGAAGGCCAAGGTCAAGGTCAAGGCCAAGGCCAAGGCCAAGGGCAGGGAGCAAGCCCGGGCGAGGGCCAGGGACAGGACGGGCAACAATCCGGCGAACGGAGGGGCTATCGCGGAGGATTTGCCGAGGCCGGCCAGCAACGTTCGGGTGGTTCCCCGAGCGTTGGAGGTGCCGATCGTTCGGGCCGCGTGGGACCGAATTTCGGCGGACCCTCCGATCAGCGTGATGGCGGCGTTCCCTCGGGCAGCGGCGACGTCGATGCCAGCCAGCAGCCGCTTTTCTTCCAGGGAGCCAACGAGGCGCCGGAACCGGAAGGGCCGATCACGGGTCGCGACTACGAGGAATGGGCCGGTCGTTTGCGGAACCTCGAGAACATGGTGGAGCAGGACGATCTCCGCAACGAACTGGCCAAGGTGATGGACGAGGCCCGCGCCATGCGGATCGAGTTCCGCCGCAACAACGCGCCGCCGCAGGCGAAGACCATCGACCAGCGCATCACCATGCCGCTGGTGGAGATCCGCGACCGGGTGGCGGAGGAGTTGGCCAAGCTCGACAAGGAAAACCCGCTGGCTCCCATCGATCGCGACCCGGTGCCGCGCGAATACCGCGAGCTGGTGCGGCGCTACTACGAGGAACTCGGGAGCGGCCGGTGAGGTTGCGAATTTCATCGCAGCGATCACTGAAAACTGAATCCTGATCACCGATCACTCCTTTCCCGTTCATGCTTCTCGCCTCCGTGGTTTTCTCCAATGCCGACTGGTTCTGGCCGGCGGTGGCGTTCGGTGTGCTCGGGCTGGTCTTCCTGGTGGCGGGCTACCGTCGCAGTCCGTTGCGTGGCGGTGCTCGGGTGCTGGCCTTTTTCCTGAAGCTGACCGGCATCGTGCTGCTGGCGCTCTGCCTGCTGGAGCCGATGTGGACGGGTGAGTCGCCCAAGAAAGGTGCCAATGACCTGGTGGTGCTGGCGGACAATTCCCGGGGGCTCTCGGTGAAGGGACCGGCGGCGGCGAAGACGGCCGGGGAGACCCTGGCGGCGAAGGTGAAGGGCGCCGACGGACTCCTGCCGGACTGGCTGGAGACCCTCGGGGATACGTTTCGGCTCCAGACCTACACCTTCGACTCCCGCCTGCGGCGCAGCGCCGATTTTTCGGAACTGGATTTTTCCGGCGATGCATCGGCCCTGCTCACGGCGGTGCGCAGCCTGCGGGCGCGTTTCGATCAGCGTCCGCTGGCGGGCATGCTGGTGTTCACGGATGGCAACGCCACCGACGCCGATCTTCTCGACGAGGTGCTGGCGGAACTGAAAGCCAACGCCGCTGGATCGGATCGGCCGGCGCCGGTGTTTCCGGTGGTGACCGGGGCCGATCTCAGCGGCGGGAAGGATGTGGCGCTCGGCGCGGTGACGGCGGCCCAGTCGCCTTTCGAGGACGCTCCGGTGACGATCACCGCCGAGGTCGGCGGGCGCGGCATGAAAGGCGAAAAGGCGATCGTCATTGTCGGCAACGAGGCGGGCGAGGAACTGGCGCGCAGCGAGGTCGATCTCGGTGACGAGGCCGGCGAGGGCGGTGCCCCGCGCAGCGTGCGAATCCAGGTGCCGGTGGTGAAACCGGGAGTCTCGTTCTTCGATGTCGTCGCCGTGGCGGCGGAACAGGCGGGCTCCTGGAACGATGCGGAGACGCTGCGCAGGACGGCCGGCGAATTGACCCTGGAAAACAATCGCCGGCTCATCGCGGTGGATCGCGGGCTCGGCCCCTACCGGATTCTCTACGTCGGTGGCCGTCCGAACTGGGAGTACAAGTTCCTGCGGAGGTCGCTGGAGCGCGATACCGAGGTCGAGCTGGTTTCCCTGATCCGCATCGCCAAACGCGAGCCGAAATTCGAATGGCGCGGCCGCAGCGGCGAGGCCAGCAATCCGCTGTTCCGCGGATTCGAGAGCGACATTCCCGAGGAGACCCAACGCTACGACCAGCCCGTGCTCATGCGTCTCAACACCGAGGACGCCGACGAACTCCGGGACGGTTTCCCAAAGTCGGAGGAGGAGCTGTTCGGCGCCTACCGCGCCATCATTCTCGACGACATCGAGGCCGAGTTCTTCACCCGCGAGCAGCTGAATCTCATCGACCGTTTCGTGGGCACGCGCGGCGGCACGCTGCTGATGATGGGAGGGCAGGAAAGTTTCCAGCCGGGCGGGTGGAACAACACGCCGGTCGGCAGCATCCTGCCGATCTACCTCGATCGCATCGGCGGCGGCGGACCGGCGCTGGGCGCGGTTTTCAACCTTTCCCGCGAAGGCTGGCTGGAGCCGTGGGTGCGCCTGCGGGCCAAGCAGGACGCGGAAGAGAATCGCCTCGCCTACATGCCGGAATTCTTCGCCGTGAACCGGGTGCAGGCCATCAAGCCCGGGGCGAGCGTGTTCGCCACCGTCACCGATCGCGAGCAACGCCAGCATCCCGCCCTGGTGACGCAGCGCTACGGCGAGGGCCGGACGGCGTCCCTGATGATCGCGGACCTGTGGCGCTGGGGGATGAAGGACGCGGAACTGCGCGCGGACATGGAAAAGATGTGGCGGCAGATGATGCGCTGGCTGGTGGTCGATGTCGATGATCGCATCGAGATCGAGACCCGCACGGAGACCGAGGGTGCCAACCCGGTGACACGGTTCTCGGTTCGGGTGCGCAACGACGCCTTCCGTCCCCAGGACGACGCCTCGGTGCGCCTGGAGGTGACGAAGGCGACCGGCGGAAACATGGCGGCGGCTG
Source organism: Verrucomicrobiia bacterium (assembly GCA_030432615.1). Taxonomy (GTDB): domain Bacteria; phylum Verrucomicrobiota; class Verrucomicrobiia; order Verrucomicrobiales; family DEV007; genus JAEUHH01. The sequence goes on along the minus strand of JAUIGT010000006.1, from coordinate 25,271 downwards.
TTGCGAAGGAGGAATCGGCGTCATCGAAGGAAGGCGGCCAGGGGCCCGTCGAGGAAGAGAAGAATGATTCGTCGGAGCCACCGGAACCCGCCGAGGAATCCGAAAAGGCGACCGAGATCTTCGCCGAGCCGAGCCTGGAGGACGCGGGCCTGTTCGAAGCCGCGTTCTATCCGCCCGACTCGGGAGGCTATCGCGCCAAGGCGACCGTGCGCGACGGAGAGGGCAAGCTGCTCGGCGAAAAGGAAACCGGCTGGGCCTTGAATCCGGCGGCGGACGAATTTCAATTGCTGGAGCCGAATCGGGCGCTGCTCGAGAGCCTCGCCGAGGCCACCGGAGGGCGGATCCTCGAACTCGACGAAGTCCCCGGTTTCGTCGAAACCCTGAACGCGTTGGAAACACCGGTCACGGAAACCTGGACGCGGCCGCTCTGGCACGCGCCGTGGGTTTTTCTCCTGGCGCTGCTGTGTTTCGCCGGTGAATGGGTCCTGCGCCGTGCCAAGGGAGTGCTCTGAAGATTTCCGGAACCTTTCCTCATGATTTTTCCCGCCAGATCGATTTTCCTCGCTTTCCCGCTGCTCGTCCTGATCGGCGCGGGCGGATCCGCCTGGTCCCAGGATGCGACCCCGGAAACGGAGGAAGCCGGGACCGGAGCCGACGCCCGACCCACGGTGCTGGTCGTGGTGGGGGCCGAGGGTGCCGAGGAATACGGCGAGAAATTTCGCGAAGCGGCCGCGACCTGGGAAAAGGCGGCGTCGCTGGCGGAAGCGAAGTTCGACTCGATCGGGGTGACGTCGAGCCGTTCGGACGACCGGGAGCAGCTTGAGAAAAAGATCGCGGAACTCGCGGCGGACAAGGACGGGGGACCGGTCTGGCTGGTCCTCATCGGGCACGGCACCTTCGACGGGCGGACCGCGAAGTTCAACGTGCGGGGGCCCGACTTCACCGAGGCGGAACTGGCCGAGTGGCTCAAGAATTTCGATCGCCCGCTGGCGGTCATCAACACCGCCTCCGCCAGCGGTCCGTTCCTCTCCGCGCTTTCCGGAGAGGGGCGCGTGGTCATCACCGCGACCAAGAGCGCCTTCGAGGTTTTCTACGCCCGTTTCGGCGAGTATTTCGCGCAGGCGATCGTCGGCCTGGAAGCGGCCGATGTGGACAACGACGACCAGGTCTCGCTGCTGGAGGCCTTTCTCTACTCCGCCGACCAGGTGGCGCAGTTCTACGAAAAACAGGGCCGGCTGGCCACCGAGCACGCGCTCATCGACGACACCGGCGACGGCTTCGGGACAAGACCGGACTGGTTCGAAGGCGTGCGCGCCACCCAGGTCGCCAAGGACGGTGCGAAGCCCGACGGCGAGCGCGCCCACCAGTGGGTGTTGGTGCCCAACGCCTTCGAGCGCCGGCTTTCCCCGGCGCAGAAGACGCGCCGGGACGATCTGGAGCGGAAGTTGAAGGACCTGGTTCGACGCCGGTCCGAGATCGGGGAAGACGCCTATTACGAGCAGGTCGAGCCCGTGCTGCTGGAGATCGCGCGGATCTACGACAGCGTGAAACTCCCGGAGGAGGAGACCGAGAAACCGGCGGACAAAGCCGAAGCGCCTCGGGCCGAGGATTCGAATCCGGAATCCGTGCCCGCTCCCGCCGGGAAAGAGGCGAAGCCGGACGGCAAATCGTCCTGAAGTCCGCGACCGTTGCATCGTCCGGTTGGCGGCTTGTCACGGGAGGCGAAACGGGCCATCTTTTCCGAAATGCCCAAGCTCGAACTCGGCAAGCGCTCGCACGTGGCGCGCGGTGGTCGCCTGTTGGCGGGGGTCGCCTTCGTGTTGCTGGGCGTGGGATCGATTCTGGCGTCGCGGGAACTCGGGGCGGCGGGGTGGTTCTTTTTCGGCGTGGCGCTCACCGGCCTGCTCTCGCTGGTCCTCTGGAAGGCCGAGGACCGTCGCGAATTGGACGAGGAGGATCTCATCGAGGTCGCCCGCGAGGCCATTCACGGCGAGGCGGCGCGGCTGGACCGGAAACGGCTCGAGCTGGAAAAGCGGGTCCTGGCCTACGGCGAATGGATGGAATTTCCCGATTTCGAGGAATTGCGCGAAGCCGATTGGACCGCCATCGCCCGTTCCGAGCAGGACGAGGCGGTCGCCCGCCTGCTGGCCTCGGAATCGGACGCCCTGCTGGCGCGGTTCTCCGACGGCACCTACTTCGAGGACGGGAAATTCCAGACCAAGTTCCTGCTGGTGGACATCTACGGCTTCGTCGAAAAGGTGGCCCGCGTCTACCAGCCGGGAGCGGATCGACCGTTGCTGGAGACCAACCTCGAAGCCATGCTCAAGGCCATCAACCGGGCTTCGCTGCAGGTGATCCTGTTGCTGGAGGAACTGCCCCTGGTCGAGGTGAAGGAGCTGAATATCCGCAAGGTTTCCGAGGGAGTGCGCAAGGCCAACAAGGTCTACCGGAAGTACGAGGAACTGCAGCCTTTCCTGGAGCCGGTCCGCTACCTCTGGCAGGGGAGCAAGTTTCTCATGACCGCGAACCCCTTGCTGGCGGCGGGCTGGATCGCGGGCACCGAACTGATCTGGAAAGGCGGCAAGCATTTCGGGAAGAAGGCTCTCGACGCCTACCTGCTGAGCCTGGTCCGCCAGTCGCTGGGCATCATCGCCTGGGAGACCGCGTCCATCTACGATCGTTCGCACCGCTATCGGAATCCGGACTGGGTCTTCGCGGTGGAGCTGACCCACCTGGTGAGCCAGTTCGAGCTGACCCGGGACACGCTTCGCAGTTCCCTCCAGGAAATCGGCAAGATCCCGCTGAAGAGCAGCTACGACCGGATCTTCCTCTATCGTTGCGTCGCCCAGCACGTCAGCCCGAAGCCGGAACGGTTCGCCCAATCGGATCTGCTCGACGAGCCGGTCCGGGAACAGATTCGCCAGCGGCTGGAGGATTTCTACTCCCAGCACCTGGCCGGTTCCCGCGACAAGGAGGTCGCGAAGTGGCGGAAGGCAATGATGACCCGGCTCGGCCTGGAGGCGGAGGATGTGGAGTGGGAGATGGTGTGATCCGGATCCGCCGGCCGGGAACTCCCGTTGACGGAAAGGGAGGATGCGGCGAACGGACCGACGGGCCCCGGTGTTTCGCGGTCCTGTCTTTCCCTTTCTTCCGCCTTTCGTGAATCGATTTCGCTTTTCTCCGCTGCGCCATTCCCGTCTCTGGTCGCCCGATTTCCCGATCTCGCCGCGGACGTGGCCGTTCTTCTACGGGTGGATGGTGGTGGCGGTGGCGACCCTGGGGATCGTGTTTTCGATTCCCGGGCAGACGATGGGATTCAGTGTCTTCACCGACATTCTCATCGAGCAACTGGGCCTGAGCCGGGTGCAGTTGAGCACCGCCTACTGCGTCGGCACGGTCATGAGCGGGCTGACGCTTCCCTACCTCGGTCGTGTCTTCGATCGGTTCGGCGCACGCAAGCTGATCGTCGGGTCCGCCATCGCCACGGGGTTGGTGCTCTTCTACCTCAGCGTGACCCATCGGCTGCTCGACTTCCTCGATCAGGCGCTCGGTTTCGCGCCGCGCATCGTGATCGCCTTCGTGTTGATCACGGTGGGGTTCTACCTCATCCGCGCCTCGGCCCAGGGCGTGCTGACGATGACCTCGCGCAACGCCATCGGGAAATGGTTCGACTACCACCGGGGAACGGCGCTGGCGATCAGCGGAACGGTGACGGCGTTCACCTTCTCGATCGCGCCGAAGGGGCTCTTCGTGCTCATCGAACGATTCGAGTGGTGGGGCACCTGGAGGTTTCTCGGCGTCGCCAGCATCGGGTTCATGGCGGTGATCGGCTGGCTGTTTCTCCGGGACAATCCCGAGGAATGCGGCCTGGTGATGGACGGCGAAGGTGGGGGCGCTCGGCGCGAGGCACACGCGGATTCCATCGCCCACCGTGACTACGAGCGGCACGAGGCGCTGCGCACCTGGGCGTTCTGGGTGTTCAACCTGTCCTTCGCTTTCTTCGCGATGTTCTCGACCGCGTTCACCTTCCACATTCTCTCGCTGGGCGAGGAATTCGGACGGCCGCGGGAGGAGATCGTGAACTACTTCGTGCCCATGGCGGTGCTCAGCGTGATCACCAATCTGTTCTGCGGCTGGATCAGTTCGCGGACCCGGCTGAAGTACCTGCTCTTGCTCATGAACTTCGCCGCGTTGGCCGGCGTGATCGGGACCATGACGCTGGACACCGGGCCGGGCCTGTTCGCCTACATCGTCGGCAACGGCATCTGCGGCGGATGTTTTTCCGCGCTTTCCGGAATCGTGTGGCCGCGCTTCTTCGGCCGGCGCTGGCTCGGCGCGATCGCCGGGATCGGGATGTCGAGCATGGTGATCGCCAGCGGGATCGGACCGTTGATTTTCAGTCTCTCGCTATCACTGGCCGGGAGTTACGTGCCCATTCTCTGGGCGTGCGCGGTGCTGCCGGCGGCCCTCCTGGTCGGCGCCGGCTGGGCGGACAATCCGCAGCGGCGCTTCGAGTGAGGGAGCGGTCCGGGACGGGGGCGCGCATCCCGCAGTTGCAATTGGCGGTTTCTGGGTTCCATTTCCGCCGTGACCGGCCGCCTGATCCTGGCCGGTTTTCGCGTTTTTTCTTCGTCCCTTCTCTCCCTCCCAGAACACCCATGTCCTCGATTTCACCCAGCGACATCCGCAACATCGCCATCATCGCGCACGTCGATCATGGGAAAACCACCCTCGTGGACCAGTTGCTCCGCCAGAGCGGCGCCTTCCGCGAGAACCAGGCCGTGGAGGAGCGGGCCATGGATTCCATGGATCAGGAACGCGAGCGCGGCATCACCATCAAGGCCAAGAACACCTCGGTGATCTGGGATGGCCGCACGCTCAACATCGTCGACACTCCCGGTCACGCCGATTTCGGCGGCGAGGTGGAGCGGGTCATGAAGATGGTCGATGGAGTGCTCCTGGTGGTCGATGCCTACGAGGGTCCCCAGGCCCAGACCCGCTTCGTGCTGCGCAAGGCCCTGGCCGAGGGGCTCACGCCCGTCGTTTTCGTCAACAAGGTCGATCGTCCCAACGCCGATCCGCAGCGGGTCCACGACCTCGTCCTCGAACTGTTCCTCGAACTCGACGCCAACGAGGAGCAGTTCAATGCCCCGTTCCTCTACGGCAGCGCGCGCGACGGCTACGCGATGCGCGCGATCGAGGATGCCAAGACCGACATGCATCCGCTCTTCGACATGATCATGGAAGTGATCCCCCCGCCGAAGGCCGAGCCGGACAAGCCGTTCCAGATGCTGGTCTCGAACATCGACTGGAGCGACTACGTGGGTCGAATCGCCATCGGCAAGGTCAACGCCGGCAGCGTCCAGATCGGCGACAACGTCTGGCGCATCGCCAAGGACGGCACCAAGGAGCGCGGCAAGGTGACCAAGCTGTTCGAATACAGCGCCCTGGCGACCCGTGATTCCGAGGGCGGCGTGGCCGGCAACATCGTCGGGCTTTCCGGTTTCGAGGAGGTCGATATCGGCGACACCCTCGGGGCGAGCGAGGAGACCGAGGCACTGCCCTTCGTGGAAATCGATCCGCCGACCGTGCAGATGCAGTTCTGCGTCAACGACGGCCCCTTCGCCGGCAGGGAGGGGAAAAAGGTCACCTCGCGCGAGATCCGCGATCGCCTCATTCGCGAGGCGCGCACCAACATTTCCCTGCAGATCAGCGATACCGACCAGGCCGGTGTCTTCACCGTGTCCGCCCGCGGCGCCATGCAGGTGGCGGTGCTGGTCGAGGAGATGCGTCGCGAGGGTTACGAAGTGCTCGTTTCGCGGCCCATCGTCATCGAGAGGGAAGTCGACGGCCGTCGTTGCGAGCCCTTCGAGACGCTCTACGTCGAGGTGCCCGAGGACACCGCCAATCCGGTGATGAGCGCGTTGGCCGCCCGGCGCGCCACCATCGAGGCGATCACGCCGCACAACGGCCGCACCACCATCGAGGCCACCATTTCCACCCGGGCGCTGATCGGATTCGAGTTCGAACTGCTCAACCTCACCAGCGGCGAGGGCATCATGTCGCATCTCTTCAAGGAATACGCGCCCCACGCCGGGGAGATCCGGACCCGGAACACCGGCACGCTCGTCTCCATGGAACAGGGCACGGCGATGGCCTACGCGCTCGACGCGCTCGAATCCCGCGGCCGCCTGTTCATCGGGCCCAGCGAGGAAATCTACGAAGGCATGATCGTCGGAGAAAATCCGCGGGCCGAAGACCTGCCGGTGAACCCCACCAAGGCCAAGCAGCTGACCAACCACCGGTCCAGCGGCGACGGCAAGGGCATCCAGCTTTCTCCGCCGGTGCGCTTCTCGCTGGAGCGGGCCATCGAGTACATCGCGGCGGACGAATTCGTGGAAGCCACCCCGAAGAACATCCGCATGCGGAAACGGATTCTCGACGCCAACGATCGGAAACGCGAAGCCAAGAAACTGGCGTCGATCGCGGCGAGCGTGTGACCGGAAAGAAATTAGTGGTTAAGAATCACTGAAATTTTTCGCGCTTTTCAAAATCGAGAAGTGCGCGCATGATGGAGAATCATGCGTGCGAAAAATCGATTTTGGGAGCGGCGTTTTCCTTTTGGCTTGCTTGCATTCTGCCTGTTGGGCGCCGGAAATACGTTCGCGGACGGCCCTCGGCAGCTGCGGACGCTCCAGACCCTGGATGGACGGGAATTTCACGACGTGAAGATCGAGTCGGTCGATCCGAATGGGATCCTGTTCCGCCATCGGAACGGCGCGGCCAAGATTCGTTTCGTCCATCTCGAACCCGAACTCCGCGAGGCCTACGGCTACTTGGAAAACGAGGCGCACGCGTTCGAAACGGAACGTCCGAACGCCGAGGTCGCGGTGACGGACCCGGCGCCGGCAGGGATGGAGGCGGATGGCGGGGAACTCACGCCCTTGCGACTCACCTTTCGAGTTCGCACGACCTTTCCCGTCCAGGCCCTGGTGTCGCGAAACGGCTGCGGTCCCACCAGCTGCGGCGCCTCCCTGGCGAGTTGGCCGTGGCCCTCGCACTGGAGCCGGTTCCACCCGGGGCTGGCGTATTCGCTGTTTCCCTGCCGGCAACTGGCCGAGCGAGATTTCCTGATCACCTCCGGCATTCTCCCGCGGCCACCGGGCGTGTGCACCTGGCGGCTGCGTTGACGCACCGGAGTTCCTAGCTTTCGGGCAGCTGGAGTGGTTCCCGACCAGCGCGGCGTCGGATCCAATCGATGGCCCGGTGGACCGCGCCGATACGGATAATCCGAAGTTCCAGGCGGCGTTTTCCGGGGAAGTCCATGAGGATCATTCCCACGAACATCGTGATCAGTCCCTGGCCCGGGGTCGCCAGCATGATCAGCCCGGAGATGAAGAGGAGGGCGCCGAAGAGATTCTTCAGGATGAGCCCCGTCCAGCGGATCACGGGGTGCAGGTTGGCGAACATGCGCTCGGAATCGCGTTCCGGCAGGAAATAGTCGGCCCGCATCCGGGCCACCAATATCGGCACCAGCAGTGCGGACGCCACCAGGGTGACGACCGAGGCGCCGGCCAACCAACCGGTGAGAACGGCGTGTTCCTTGAACCAGGTAAGCAGATCGTTCACTTCACGGAGCGGAAAAGGCTTTGATGACGGTGCCCTCGTTCGAGAAGCTGAGCTGGTGAAATGTCACCGGACAGTTGGCCGTCCAGCCGACCTTTTCGTCGTTCACGCCGGCGGTGAATTCGCAGACCGGACTGGAGATGCCGGAGTAGAGAATGCCGTCGCGGAAGAGCTGTACCTGACGGTGGAGATGACCGAAGAACACGCCCCGGATTCGGGCGGAATCATGTTCCCGCAGCAAGGTATGGAGGGCGTCACCGTTGCGCAGGGGAAGGAATTCATCAATCCAGGCGGACTGAATCGGGAACGGCTGGTAGTGGACGAACACGGCGAAGGGCGTCTCATCCCCGTCCAGTTCGGCGGCGAGGGCGGCGAGTTGGTTCTCCGGCAGCCAGCCGTGCGGGGACTCGGGTTCCGGCACGTTGGCGTCGAGGACGTAGCCCCGCATCCCAGGCAGGTCGAACCGGTAGGCAAGGCGATCGGAATCCTCGACCAGCGGCGTTCGAGGCGAGAGGGGAATTCGCTCCGTCAGCAGGGCGCTGTCATCGTGATTCCCCGGCGCCGCCCAGAAGGGAAAGCGGTCGGTCAACGGTGCCAGTGCGCGGGCGGCCACGTCGTAGGCTGCGGGATCGGGATCGTTCACCACGTCGCCGGTGTGAACGACGAAATCGGGTTCGAAATCCAGGGCGAGAATCGCCTTCACCATCCGGTCGAGCCGTTCGCGCGGACAGGAACCGCGGACGGAGAAGTCGTCGCTCGGACCGATGTGCGTGTCGCTGAGATGAATACCGTGAAGCACCCGACGTGACATGGGGGGAGAAAAACAGGGGTGGCGAGGAAGGTGGGGAAGCCGCCGCTCGATACTGCCGCCACTGGGGCGCGGCAGGCTGCGGAAGGGGCGTGGCCGAACCTGAGAATCAGGGCTTGTCCGGAGCGGGCGAACTCCCGCGTTTCTGGGAGAAGAGCCAATCCCAGAGTTCCGGCGTGTCGTAGGCCGCGGTCCAGGAATCGTGTCCGGCCTCGGGATAGACGGTGAATTTCACCCCCTCGTTCCCGTTGCGTTTCAGCGCCTCGACCAACCGCTCCGATTCCTCGAAGGGAACCGCGCCGTCCTTCTTCCCGTGAAACACCCAGATGGGCATCGTCTTGAGCTTTCTCATCTGGTAGGGCACGCCGCCGCCGCAGATGGGAACGATGGCGGCGAAACGGTCCGGTGCGCGGCTGGCGAAAGCCCAGGTGCCGTAGCCGCCCATGCTGAGTCCGGTGAGGTAGATGCGATCGGCGTCGATCCGGTGGGAGGCCTCGAGGTGATCGATCAGCTCGAGCACCGGCTCGTCCGGCCACCAGCTTTCGGCCGGGCACTGCGGGGAAACCACGATCGCGGGGAAGTCCCTGCCCGCCTCGATCAGCTTGGGCGGGCCGTGTTTTTTCAACATTTCCAGGTTGTCACCGCGTTCCCCGGCGCCGTGGAGGAAGACGATCAACGGCCACGCCTTCTCGGCGTTCTCCGGTTTCGCGTAGCCCTCGGGCAGGTGAATGAGGTAGCGGAGCGACAATTCTTTGGTGGTGTGGAATTCGCCGGGTTCCTGGGGGGAATCCTGGGACAAGGCGGGAAGCAGGCTGAAGGTGGAGAGGGTGAGGCAGGCGACCGCCGATGTCAGGAGGGTGGGGGATTTCATTGACCGAAAGGCTAGCACCGGTCGCCGCGCCTGCCAAGCGGCCCGACAAGGTGGACGACGAGCCGGGCGGACTGCCCAAAAAGAAACCCTGTCAGGTCGGGGACCTGACAGGGTTGGGTGAAGATTCGACAGGGTCGGATCCTGCGATCAACCCTGTTCCTCGCGCTTCGGCGCCATGCTGAGGTACTTCTGACGCAGCTCCTCGATCTTGCGGCGCTGCGCTTCGATGGCGGCTTCGTGAGCCTGCTTCTCTTCGAGCGCCTTGCGGGCCTCGGCTTCCCGCTCCGCTTCGGTCTGGGAACGTTCGGCCACCAGGGCGGGGGTTTTCTTGGCCACCTCGCTGGCCTGGGCGATGGTCTTGCGGGCTTCGGAAGCTTCCTGGTAGGAGGACTCGATGTAGCCCTGGAGCTGGGCGAGCTTGCCCTGCAGCTCCTGGAGTTCCTTCTCGATCTCCTCGCGCGGCTTGGTGCCGAGCGTTTCCGTGGCAGCCACCTCGATCGGATCGATTTCTTCTTCCGTGACCGGAATTTCCTCGGACGACCCGTCGGTGGCGGCGAGCGTCACCGCATCACCGGGCTCTTCCGAGGTGGCGGCGGTTTCCTTCTCCACCACCTCCTTGCGGAGTCCGGCGGCCGCCTTGGCGGAGGCCAGCTTGAGCACCGTTTCCAGGACGCTGGTGGTTTTCTCGGCCAGTTTCTGGTTGCCGCTCTCCACGGTTTTCTTGGCGTTGTCCAGGGTCTTCTGGGCGGCGACCAGTTCCGCTTCGGCCTTCTTGTGTTCCTCGGTCTTGGCGGTGACCTTTTCCTCCATGCCACCGAGTTCGTCCTCCATGCCGTCGAGGGCGCTGGCTTCCTCGTGGACCTGGAGGTTGATGGCGGCGGCCTGCCACTTGCGGGTGAGGAACTTGCTGTTCTCCAGTTCGGCCTTGGCCACTTCCAGGGCCTTCTTGGCGTCGGCTTCCTTCTTGGCGATGGCGTTGACGGCGTTCTGGGCCGCTTCCTGCTGCTTGGTGGCGGCGTCGGCGAGTTCGGCGGCCTTCTTGGCTTCCGCCTGGGCGGCGGCGAGCTGGGTTTTCGCTTCGCCGAGCGCCTTGTTCTTCGCGGCCAACTGGACGTTGACCGCATTGACTTCCCCGTCGGCCTTGGTTTTGGCGCCTTCGATGGTTTTCTTCGCGCCGTCGGCCGCAGCGACCTTCTTGTTGGCGGCATCGACCTGGGCCTGGGCGGCGGCGAGCGCCTGGCTGGCTTTCTGGTGCTCGGCGGTCTTGGCGGCGAGCGCGGCGTCGGCCTTCTGCCTGGCGGCCTTGACGGCGTTTTCCTTGTCGCGGAGAGGCTTCAGGGCGGCGTCGGCGGCGGCCAGTTTCTGGGTCGCGGCGGCCTGCGCGGCCTTGGCGGCGGCGAGTGCCTGGTCGGCTTGCTGCTTGGCCTGGACCACTTCGGCCGGCGGCGCCTGTCCGTTCTGGGAGGCGGCGGCGAGCTTGGCGGCGGCCTCCTGTTGGGCCTTGGCCTTCGCGGCGACATCGGCATCGGCCTGCTGACGGGCGGTCGCGGCTGCCTGCTGGGCGGCGGCGGCATCGGCGAGCGCCTTCTGCGTGGCGGCGTCGAGGACGGCCTTGGCGGCTTCCTGCTTCGCGGCTTCGACCGCGGCGGCGAGCGCGGTCAAGGCCTGTTGCTGCTTCTGCTGTTCGCCGGTCCACTTGGCGACCTCGGCCTGGGCGGCCTTGAGGGCGTTGACCTGCGCGGCGAGCGCGTCGGCCTGCTTCTTGGCTTCGGCCTGCTTGGCCTTGAGGGATTCCTGCAGCTTCTGCACCTCGGAGGTGAGGCCCTTCATCTGGGTGTCGAGATCGGTCACCTTCTTGGCGGTGGCCGCCTTCTGCCCGTTGGCTTCGGCGAGTTTCTTCTTCGCGTCCTCCAGCTTGGCGCGGGCTCCGGTCATTTCCGTGGAGGCGGTCTTGATGCCTTCTTCCAGCTTGGGGAGGTTGGTGGTCAACTCGGTGATGCGTCCCTGGGCGTAGGCAAGCTGCTTGTCGATGGTCGGCGGATTGGCCAGCAGTTGGCCGAGTTTCTCGCCGGTGGCGGCGTCCCACACGGAGACGTTGCCGGTGTAGTCCCCGGAGAAGACACGCTTGCTGTCCTGGCTGAAGGCGACGGACATCACGATGTCGTCGGAGGCGACGATCTCGCGTTCGAGGTTGCCATCGACCTTCCAGATCTTCACTTTCTTGTCGCGTCCGCCGGAGACGAGGCGGCCGTCGGGGGCGAAATCGACCGAGAGGGCGCCTTCGCCGTGGGCGGCCCACTTTTTCACCTGGTTGCCGTTGGTCATTTCCCAGAGGATGATCTGGCCGTCCTCGGCGCAGGAGGCGAGGACGTTGGAATCCGCGCGCCAGGCGAGATCGACCACGGCTTCGGTGTGCCCCTTGAGGGTGTAGAACTCGTAGCCGGTGCCGCCTTCCCAGACGTAGAGGTCGGCATTGCGTCCGCCGGTGGCGAAGAGCACGCCGTCCGGGCTGAAGTCGGCGGTCAGCATCCAGTCGGGATGCTTCTTGATGGAAGAGGTCTGCTCACCCTTGACGGTGTCCCAGAGCTTGATGTTCCGGCCCGGGCCACCGAGGACCACGGTGCGGTGGTCGGGGGAGATGTCGGCGCCGAGCACGTCATCGAATTCCTTGCCGACTTCGATGACGCGTTCACCGGTCTTCACGTCCCAGGCGACTACGTTGCCGGATTTGCCGGCCCGGCCGCCCCCGCAGATCAGCAGGCTGCCGTTGGCGCTGAAATTGAGCACCTGGGGGAACCCTTCCGGGTAGGGAAGGATGCCGAGGAGGTCGAAATCCTCGCTGTGGTAGAGAAGAACCTGTTTCTGGCCCGCGATGGCCACGATCGGCGCCCACGGGCTGTGGGCGATGGCCGGAACCGTGTTGGGCCGGTCGGTGATGACCTCGGGTTGGAGGATGAGGTGCTCCGGCATCGGCGGCGGGCCCTCGGGCTTGCCGGTGACGGCGGTCAGGTTCATGTCCAGCTTGGGCTTGTCGTTCTTCTTCGCCTTGCTGGAGGAGGTTTCGAGCAGGCCGCCGTCGATCCACTTGGTGATCACCGCCAGCTGATCATCCGGCAGTTTGGGTTTCTGCGGTGGCATGAAGGGTTCTTCCTTGTGCGCCATGAGGGTGAAAAGACGGGAGCCCAGGGGATCTTGGGCGATCGCGACTTCGCCGCCCGCACCACCCGTCATGGTGGCGCCGTAGGTGGAGAGGTCGAGTCCACCCTTGGCCTCATCCGGGTTGTGACAGTTCAGGCAGCTGTTTTCCAGGATCGGAAGCACGTGATCCTGATAATTGATCTTTTCCTCCTGTGCCCGGGCGCCAAGGGCGAGGCCGAGGACGGCGGCCAGGCAGAGGGGAACGAACGAGAGGTTGGGGATGATGGCTTTCCTCATGGTGTCAGGGGTTGGCTGATTGGACCGAGATACGCCCAAAATAGTACAGGTGGATCGCTTTCGCCACAACGCAAAGGCGCCAAGCGGAGGGTGGGGAAGGTCGGGAAACGCCGCCTCGGCGAATCCGGGAACGCGATTGCGGTAGGGCGGGGGAGGCGCAACTCCGTGAGGGTGGCGAAGGGCCTGATTGCAGAGGTCCCTAAAAACCAGTGGAGAGTAGCGCAGAATGCCCAAAATTGGCTTCCGATCCCACCCTCCGAAATTCTGCGCAAACCCCCGTGGCAACGGGCTTTACGTGAACGCGTGCCTTGAGACTGAGCCCGCGAAATGGATGGTTGTCGTAACGTCTCAAACCAATCTCTCACACCCACGAAACCATGAAAGGCTGCAAAGGATTTCACCAATCAAGTCTCGCTTCTCGGCGCGATTTCATGCAGGTCGGCTTCGCCGCAGGTCTTGGCCTGTCGTTGCCCGAGTTGCTGAAGGTCGAAGCGAGAGCCGAGGCGAAGTTCTACGAATCGAAGGAGGGCGTCGCCAAGTCGCTCATCCACATCTACCTGCCGGGCGGCATGGCCCATCAGGAAACGTGGGATCCGAAGCCCTTTGCGCCGACCGAGTATCGTGGGCCTTTCAATCCCATCAAGACCAACGTCACCGGGATCGAGTTCAGCGAGAACTTCAAGAACCTGGCCAAGGTGGCGGACAAGATGACTGTCATCCGGTCGATGACTCACGGGGAGGCGGCGCACGAGCGTGGCACCCACAACATGTTTACCGGTTATCGCCCCAGCCCGGCACTGAAATACCCGAGCTTCGGTTCGGTGATCTCGCACGAGTTCGGTCCGCGGAAGAATCTTCCTCCCTACGTCTGTGTCCCGAACCAGCCGAACGAGTTCGCTGGTACGGGTTACCTCAGCTCGATGTATGGTCCGTTCTCCCTCGGCAGTGACCCGGCTTCGGGAGGCTTCAAGGTGCGTGACTTGACCCTGCCCGGCAACGTCGATGGTCAGCGCTTCGATCGTCGCCGCACCCTGCTGGAAGCGGTGGACAGTCACTTCCGCAACATGGAGAAGGCCGATGAGATCGATGCCATGGACACCTTCTACAATCGCGCCTACGGGCTGATCGGTTCCCAGGAGGCGCGCGAGGCTTTCGATCTCGACAAGGAAGATGACAAGCTCAAGGAAGCTTACGGCAAGAACCAGGCTGGGCTCCGCATGCTGCTTGCTCGCCGCTTGGTCGAGTCCGGGGTTCGTCTCGTGACCATGACCTACGGCAGCTGGGACATGCACGACCGCATCAAGGACGGCATCAGCCGCCAGGTGCCTGACTTCGACAAGGCGCTGGCCCAGCTCCTCACCGACCTTGATCAGCGTGGTCTCCTCGATTCCACCATGGTCATGGTTTCCTCGGAATTCGGTCGCACGCCGAAGATCAACAAGACCGATGGCCGTGATCACTGGCCGAAGGTTTTCTCCACCATGCTCGCCGGTGGCGGCATCAAGGGTGGGATGGTCTACGGTTCTTCCGACTCGCTCGCTTCCGAGCCCGATGAAAATCCGGTTTCGGTCCAGGACTTCGCGACCACGGTCTACCACCAGATGGGCATCAACGCCGACAAGGAGCTGATCGCTCCCGGGCCGCGCCCCATCGAGATCGTGGATGGTGGCAAGGTCATCAACGAGATCATCGCCAAGTCCGCCTGAATCTGAACCCAGTCGAATCTCTATCATGAACTGCATTCTGAAACGTCAGAGTGCGGTCGTGAAGCAGCAAGCTCGTGGAGTGCTGGCAGCGTGTGCGCTGGCGGCATTCTTCGTCTCAGGGCTCGCGCTTCAGGCCGCCACCCCGGAACTCGAATACACGCTCCCTCGTGGAGGGCAGCGTGGCTCCGAAGTCAAGGTTACCTTTCACGGGAATCGCCTTGCCGATGCCAAGGAGGTGCTCTTCCACCAGGAGGGCATGTCTTTCAAGGACATCAAGAACGTCGATGACAAGAAAGTCGAGGCGACCATTGTGATCGCTCCGGATTGCCGGCTGGGAGAGCATCATCTCCGGCTTCGGACCGTGGGTGGCACGACCTATGCCCGCACCTTCTGGGTTTCCCAGTTCCCGAATGTCGCCGAAGTCGAACCCAACGACGATTTCGAGGCGCCGCAGGAAATTGCCCTGAATTCCACGGTCGAAGGCCAGGCCAAGCCCGAGGAAGTCGATTTCTACAAGGTCACGGCGAAGAAAGGACAGCGGATTTCCGTGGAGATGGAAGCGTTGCGGATCAATACCCGCCGGAACGCGGTGGCGGTGGATCCCTACGTGGCCATTCTCGACAAGGAACGATTCGAGTTGGCGGTGTCGGACGACTCTGCGCTGCTCAAGCAGGATTCCGTAACCTCGATCATCGCTCCCGAGGATGGCGAGTACATCATCGAGGTGCGCGACTCCGCCTACCAGGGCAACGGCTACTACCGGGCTCACATCGGAACTTACCCTCGCCCCTTGGCCGTGTATCCCGCCGGCGGCAAGGTCGGAACCGAAGTGGAGTTCACCTTCCTCGGCGACCAGAAGGGTGCCTACAAGCAGAAGGCGAAACTCCCCGCCGAGCCCACGGACGAGTTCGAAGTTTTCGGCGAAAACGAGGGACTGATTCCGCCTTCCGGAAACAAGGTGCGTGTCAGCAGCTATGACAACGTCCTCGAGGCCGAACCGAACAACAGCACCAAGGAAGCGACCGCGGGTGCTTCCCTTCCGCTGGCTTTCAACGGCGTGCTCCAGGAAGCCGGGGACACCGACTACTTCAAGTTCTCCGCGAAAAAGGGTCAGCGCTTCCGCTTTTCCGCCTATGCCAATCGCATCGGGTCGCCGGTGGATACCGTGATCTACGTCTACGACGCCAACGGCAAGAGCATCGGTTCCAGCGACGACGCCGACGGCAGTTCGGACAGCCGCTACGATTTCAGTGTGCCGGCCGATGGCGAATACTTCGTGCGCATTCGCGACATGCTGGACCGCGGTGGCGAGAACTTCGTCTACCGTATCGAAGCCCAGCCTTTCGAGCCGACCATCAATCTGACCATGCCCGAGATGATTCGTCGCGACTCCCAGTATTGGAAGCAGTTCGACATCCCGCAGGGCAATCACTACGCCATGGTGGTCAATGTCAGCCGGCAGAATTTCTCGGGCGACGTCGTCTTCGACATGCCGAAGCTCCCGGCCGGTGTGACCTGGGAAGCCGGTACCGTTCCGAAGAACATCAGCCAGTTTCCCATCCTCCTGAAGGCCGCTCCCGACGCACCGATCGAGGGAGGCATGTATCCGCTGTTGGCCAAGCCGACGGACCCGGAACAGAAGGTCGTTGGCCGGTTCCAACAGGAACTCGACCTCGTTCGCGGCAACCCGAACGGCGCCCTCTACTACGCCAGCTACCACGACGAAGTCCCGGTGGCGGTGACCGAGGCGGTGCCCTTCACCATCTCGATCGACAAGCCGAAAGTTCCACTGGTGCGCAACGGCACCATGAAGCTCAAGGTCCGTGCCCAGCGCAAGGAAGGCTTCGACAAGAAGATCACCGTTCGCATGCTCTGGCGTCCGCCCGGCATCAGTTGCCCCGCCACCATGACCTTCAGCGAGACGGCCAACGAGGTGGAGTACGAGCTGAACGCCAATGCCAACGCTGAACTGGCGACCTGGAAGATCACCATGCTGGCCCAGAGCGATGCCGGCAAAGGACCGATCGTGGTGGCGGCTCCGTTCACCGAGTTGACCGTGGAGGAACCCTTCGTGGGCATGAAGATGAACCTCGCGACCGTCCAGCAAGGGCAGCCGGTGGAAATGCTCTGCGACCTGGACCAGCTCCGCGATTTCGAGGGCGAGGCCGAGGTGCAGATCTTCGGGCTTCCCGCGAAGGCGACTGCCCCGGTCCAGAAAATCAAGAAGGACACCACCCAGGTTCGCTTTCCGGTGACCACCGCGGAGGATACCCCTGTGGGGCAGCACAAGAATCTTTTCTGCACCGTCGTCATCAACCAGAACGGCGAGCCGATTTCCCATCGAGTCGGCATGGGAGGCGTCATTCGCGTCGATCCCAAGCCGAAGGAGCCGGCCAAGCCAAAGCCCGATGACGGCAAGAAGGAAGTCGCCAAGAACGAACCCGCCAAGAAACCGCTCTCCCGCCTGGAGCAGTTGCGGCAGGAAGCCAAGCAACAGGCGGAAGCCAAGTAATTGCCTCAGATTTGCCCGCGGTTGAGCCGGGTTCGCCCGGTCCTTCGACTGCTGTCTTTCTCCCGGCTTTTCCTCACTGGGAAAGCCGGGTCAAGACGGACGGACGAGATCGCCGGAAGCGAACGTAAGCGCATCGAACTCTCAAACCCCGAATCGTCTCTCTCACCTCTCCCCCCTTCACGCCATGAAAACGAAACTGTTCCGCTTCATCGCGGCTCTCGCCGCGACCGCCCTCCCGGTCGTGGGGAATGCCGCCGATCCCAAGGCTGCCTCGCCCGCGGTTGATTTCGCCAAGGACATCCAGCCCATTCTCGAATTCCATTGTGTCAGCTGTCACAACGAGGACGAGGCCAAGGCGGGACTCCGCTACGACCAGGCCGATCACTTCTTCAAGGGCGGCGAAGGCGGTCCCGTGTTTGTGGCCGGCAAGCCCGACGAATCCCTCATGATCGAACTCGTCAGCCTTCCGTCCGACGATTCCGATGTCATGCCGCCCAAGGGCCGGACCTTGAACGAGGGCGAGATCGAAAAACTGCGCCAGTGGATCGCCGCCGGCGCGCCCTTCCCCAAGGAAGTGACGCTCGTCGCCAAGGACGAGGAAGATTTCAAGGGAGCCGAACCGCTCCCCGACAAGGGCAAGGCCATCGTCAAGGTGGAAGCCTTTCCGCCCGACATCACCCTGGAGACCGAGCGCGACTCCCAGGCGGTCGTGGTGATGGCCACCTACGAGGACGACACCACCCTCGACGTCACCGGCAACGCCACGTTCAATTTCGCCGATCCCTCGCTGATCGACCTGGAAACTCGCAGCACCTTCAAGGCCAAGAAGGACGGTGAGACCGAACTGACCGTGAAGGTGGGTGAGCATGACGTGAAGGTTCCTGTCGTGGTGAAAGGTGCCGAGCAACCCCGTCCCGTCAGTTTCCACCTCGACGTGATGCCCGTTTTCATGCGGGAAAACTGCAACACCGGCTCCTGCCACGGTTCCGCCCGCGGCCAGGATGGTTTCATGCTGTCGCTGTTCGGATACGATCCCAACGGCGACCATTTCCGTCTCACTCGCGAAATGGCCGGCCGCCGCATCAACCTCGCCATTCCCGAGGAGAGCCTGCTGGTGGAGAAGTCGATCGAGTCCGTGCCCCACACCGGTGGCAAGCTCTTCGAGAAGGGCAGCGACTCGTGGAAGACCATGGTCGAATGGATCGCCGATGGCGCCAAGAACGATGAACCCGACGCGGTCCCCGAGGTCGTGGCCCTTGAGCTGTATCCCCCGAAGCTCGTGCTGGAGGGTTCCGGCGCGACGCAGCAGATGACCGTCCGGGCGAAGTATTCCGACGGACACGATCGCGATGTGTCCGACCTGGCGGTGTTCTTCTCCAACAACGATCCCACCGCGGCGATCACCGAGGATGGACTGGTCACCGCCGGCAAGCGCGGCGAGGCGTTCATCATGGCCCGGTTCGAAACCAAGACCGTGGGCATCCAGTGCATCGTGATCCCCGAAGGCCTCGAATACACCCGTCCGGAGGTGCCGGAGAACAACTACGTCGACAAGCTCGTCAACGACAAGCTCCACAAGCTGCGCATCATTCCTTCGGAGACCTGCACGGACGAGGAGTTCCTGCGTCGCGTCTACCTCGACGTGATCGGCCAGCTTCCCAGCTCGGAGGAATTCGCTTCCTTCGTGGCCGACAAGGACCCACAGAAACGTTCCAAGCTGGTCGATACCCTGCTCGACCGCAAGGAGTTCACCGAGATGTGGGTGATGAAATGGTCCGAGCTGTTGCAGATCCGTTCCGACAATAATGTCGCCCGCGGTATCAGCTACAAGGCGGCCCTGCTCTACAACAACTGGTTGAAGGAGCGCATCGCGGCCAACGTGCCCTTCAACGAGATCGTCAAGGAGCTGCTCGGGTCCACCGGAGGCACCTTCGACAACCCGGCGACCAACTTCTACCAGGTCGAGCGGGACAACCTCAAGCTGTCGGAAAACGTGGCCCAGGTGTTCATGGGCTTCCGGCTCCAGTGTGCCCAGTGTCACAACCACCCCTTCGACCGGTGGACCATGGACGACTACTACAGTTGGGCCGCCTTCTTCTCCCAGGTCGGCCGCAAGGGGGCGGATGACCCGCGCGAGCAGGTCATCTACAACCGCGGCAGTGGCGATGTGAAACACATCGTCGATGGCCGAACCATGGAACCCAAGTTCCTCGGGGGTGAGAAGCCGGACGTGAAGGGCAAGGACCGCCGTGAGGTGCTGGCCCAGTGGCTGGCGTCGCCGGACAATCCCTACTTCGCCAGCAACGTCGTCAACATCGTCTGGCAGCACTTCTTCGGTGTCGGCATCATCGATCCCGTGGACGACGTCCGCATCAGCAATCCCGCCTCCAATCCGGAGTTGCTGGAAACCCTGGCCGCCAAGTTCCAGGGGGACTACAACTACGATTTCAAGCAACTGGTGCGTGACATCTGCAATTCCCGCACCTACCAGCGGTCCACCAAGGCGACCCCGTCGAACAAGGATGACCTCAACAACTTCGCCAAGGCGCGCATTCGCCGCCAGCGGGCCGAGGTCATGCTCGACACCATCACCCAGGTGACGGACACCAAGAACAAGTTCACCGGGCTGCCCCTCGGGGCGCGCGCGGTGCAGATCGCCGATGGCCGAACCAGCAACTACTTCCTGACCACCTTTGGCCGGGCCACCCGGGAAACCGTGTGCTCCTGCGAGGTGAAGATGGACCCGAGTCTCTCGCAGGCCCTTCACCTGATGAACGGCGAGACCGTCAGCCAGAAGATCGAGCAGGGCGGCGTCGTCAAGGCGCTCCTCGGAGAGGGCAAGAAGCCGGAGGAAGTCATTGATGAAATCTACGTCCGCAGCCTCACCCGCAAACCCACCGCCGAGGAGAAGAAACAACTTCTCGCCCAGGTGGCCGCGGTCGGGGACGACAAGGCGCAGCAGGAACTCGTCCTCAACGACGTGTTCTGGGCGGTGCTGAACTCGAAGGAGTTCATGTTCAACCATTGATCGCGAGGGGGGCGATCCCGCTTCCCACGATGACGATTTGCGAAGGCGGCGGGGGGAGACTCCCGTCGCCTTTTTCGTTTCCCCCGGAGATACGAGATTCCGCCTGTAAGATTCCGCAGGTCGCCAACATTTCCTTCCGGTGTCCTCAAACCGATGAAACCTGCTTTCCCAACCTTCGTTCGCCCCGGTGTTTCCGCGTTCCTGTTCGCGGGCACCGTCTTCCTCGGAACCGCCGGCCTTTTTCTCTCGAAGGCGACGGCCGCCGACAACGGCGCCATCGACTTCAACCGCGACATTCGCCCCATCCTTTCCGACAAATGCTTCTTCTGCCACGGTCCCGACAAGGAGAACCAGAAGGCGGACCTGCGACTGGACGTTCGCGATGCCGCAATCGCCGCGGGAGCGATCACACCCTCTTCGATCGCCGACTCCACCCTGTTGGATCGAGTCACCCATGAGGATCCCGATGAATTGATGCCGCCGCCCAAGGCGAAGCTGGGAAAACTCAGCGAGCACGAGGTGGGGTTGCTGCGCCGATGGATCGAGGAGGGCGCCGAATACCAGGAACACTGGGCCTTCGTGCCCGTGCCGGAGACGGTTTCCGTTCCCACGGCGGGCGAGGGCTGGGCGCGCAACGAAATCGACCGTTTCGTTGCCCGAAACCTCGAGGAACGCGGGGTGAAGCCCGCCGACGAGGCGGAGAAGGAACGCTGGATTCGCCGCGTCAGTTTCGATCTCACCGGGCTCCCGCCGACCCTGGAGGAAATCGACGCCTTCCTTGCCGACGAATCCCCCGACGCCTATGCGAAGGTCGTCGATCGCCTGCTCGATTCCGATGCCTATGGAGAGCGCATGGCCAACGACTGGCTCGACCAGGCGCGCTACGCCGACACCTTCGGTTACCAGGCCGACCGGCTCATGCATGTCTGGCCGTGGCGGGACTGGGTGATCGATGCCTACAACGACAACCTGCCCTACGACGACTTTCTCACCTGGCAGATCGCCGGCGACCTCCTGCCCGACGCGACCGCCGAGCAGAAACTGGCGACGACCTTCAATCGCCTCCACCGGCAGACGAACGAGGGCGGATCCATCAACGAGGAGTTCCGGGTCGAATACGTCAACGATCGCGTCACCACCGTGGGCACGGTATTCCTGGGGCTGACACTCGAGTGCAGTCGATGTCACGACCACAAGTACGATCCGATCGCGACGCGGGATTTCTATTCCCTGACCGCCTTCTTCAACAACATCGACGAGAGCGGTCTCTATTCCCATTTCACCGAGACCGCTCCGACGCCGTCGATGCCGCTCTTCGAGGGAGACCAGGAGAAGCGCCTTGCCGATGCCAGGCGAGCCGTGGCCGAAATGGAACAGGGCTACACCGCGGCTTTGGAGAAAGCACGGCAGCGGTTCGCGCCGGAAGCATCCTCGAAATCGACTGAGGGGAAGCCGGAGGCGGTCGCGTCATTCGATTTCGACGACGGCAAAGCCTCCGGGGGAAACCGGTCCGTGGAGGGCAAACGAGGGAAGGCCATCGAGTTCACCGGGGACGATCCCCACACGCTCGGGGATGAAAAGACCGCCGACTTCTCGCGGACGGATCCCTTCAGTTTTTCGCTCTGGCTGAAACCCGCCGAACACAAATCGCGCATGGTGGTGTTTCACCGTTCGCGGGCCGCCGAGGATTCCGCCTTCCGCGGCTATGAACTCATGCTCTACGACGGCAAGCCGACCTTTTCCCTGATCCATTTCTGGCCGGGGAACGCGGTGCGGGTCCAGTCCGAGGAGCCGTTGCCGTTGAACGAATGGACCCACCTGACGATCACCTACGATGGGTCCAGCCGGGCGGACGGGATCGCAATCTACCGGAACGGAGCCGCCGAGAAAAAGGTGGAGGTGATCAGGGACAAGCTCACCCGCGACATCGTGCATCGAAAGGAATGGGGCGACAGCGAGGTCGGGAAGATCAAGCTGCAACTCGCCGGGCGCTTCCGCGACATCGGGTTCGGCGGCGGCGTCATCGACGAGTTTACCGTGTTCGATCGGGAATTGTCCCCGATGGAAGCCGCCTCCGTGGCCGGCGTTCAGCGCGAGTTTTCCGAGGAGGAACGCTTTCGCGATTTCGCCCTGAATCACGATGCCACGCTCCGGGTGAAACGGGACGAATTGCGGAAGGTGCGGGAAACCGAGAACGCCATCGCCGGCGAGATCCGCCAGATCATGACCATGCGCGAGATGCCGGGGCAACGCCCGGCCTACGTGCTCTTTCGAGGCGGCTACGATCAGCGACGCGAGGAAGTGGGGCCGGGCGTGATTCCCGCCATCCTGCCGTTTCCCGAGGACGCGCCGCGCAACCGGCTGGGCCTGGCCCGCTGGCTGACCGACGAACGCAATCCGCTCGTCTCGCGGGTGGCCGTCAATCGGCTCTGGATGTTGACCTTCGGTCGCGGGCTCGTCGGTACGGTGGAGGATTTCGGCAGCCAGGGCGAACCGCCCACCCACCCCGAGTTGCTGGACTGGATGGCGCGCCGATTCATGGATTCCGGTTGGGACGTGAAACAGATGCTGAAGACGATCGTGCTTTCCGCCACCTATCGGCAATCATCCAAACCCGCCGATGCGAAAACCTGGGCCGAAGATCCCGAGAATCGCTGGCTGGCACGCGGTCCGCGGCATCGCCTGCCGGCCGAGCAGGTGCGTGACAACGCGCTCGCGGTCAGCGGGCTGCTGGTCGACAAGGTCGGCGGTCAATCGGTCAATCCCTACGAGTTGGCGGTTTCGTTCAAGCCGCAGAAACCCGACCAGGGTGACGGACTCTACCGGCGAAGTCTCTACACCTTCTGGAAGCGGACCGCGCCGCCGCCGGTGATGGTGACTTTCGACGCCACCACGCGAGAGGTGTGCACGCCGAAACGGGAGAGCACGGCCACGCCTCTGCAGGCGCTGGTGCTCATGAACGGTCCACAGTACGTGGAAGCCGCCCGCGCCTTGGCGGAGCGAGTCCTGCGCGAGATGCCGGGAGAAGCGACCGACGAAGCGCGCCTCGTTCGCGTGTTCCGCCTCTGCACCAGTCGAAGACCGGGCACGTCCGAACTCGCCGTGCTGCAGGCGATGCTGGACGAGCAGCGGGAACATTTCGCCAATCACCGGGAGGAGGCCTCCCGCTTCCTCGAAGTGGGTCACGATCCGGTCGACAAGGACATCGATCCGGTCGAACTGGCAGCCTGGAGCGTGACCGCCAAGGCGCTCCTCAACTACGACGAGACCTACACCAAGCGCTGACCTTTTCCCGCCATGAAAACTCCCCTCTGCACCGGTCCCGAATCCGTTCTCGGCTCGTCGCGACGCCGCTTCCTCCAGCGTGCCGGGATGGGCTTCGGCTCGATCGCCCTGGCCGACCTGCTCAGCCGTGATCCCAACGCGCTGGCGTTGCCCGACGCGTCCTCGGGTGGCGTCCTGCCCCGGACGCACGTGCCCGCCAAGGCGAAGCGCGTGATCTACCTTTTCCAGTCGGGCGGTCCCTCTCACCTCGACACCTTCGACTACAAGCCGCTGCTCAACGAGAAGCACGGCGAGCAGTTGCCCGACTCGGTGCGCCAGGGCCAGCGCCTGACCGGGATGTCGGGAAACCAGACCAGCCTGCCGCTGGCGGGTTCCCCCTTCGAGTGGAAACAGCATGGCGAATGCGGCGCCTGGATGAGCAGCATCCTGCCGCACACGGCGAAGATCGCCGACGACCTGTGCATCGTGCGTTCCCTGCACACCGAGGCTATCAATCACGATCCCGCGATCACCTTTCTCCAGACCGGCGCCCAGATCTCCGGCAGGCCCAGCATCGGGTCCTGGCTGAACTACGGGCTCGGCACCGACAACGAGAACCTGCCCGCCTTTGTCGTGTTCATCACCAAGGACAAGGGTGGCCAGCCGCTCTACGCCCGGCTCTGGGGCAGCG
Organism: Verrucomicrobiia bacterium; assembly: GCA_030432615.1. Taxonomy (GTDB): domain Bacteria; phylum Verrucomicrobiota; class Verrucomicrobiia; order Verrucomicrobiales; family DEV007; genus JAEUHH01. Next base: position 1,330 of record JAUIGT010000006.1, on the reverse strand, counting down.
GCTTCCTGCCCAGCCGCCACCAGGGCATCCGTTTCCGGGCGGACGAGAACGCGGTGCTCTACCTCAAGAATCCGGACGGCATCGATCGCGACAGCCGCCGTCTCATGCTGGATCGCCTCCGGGAACTCCACGAGATCCAGCGCGACGCCACCGGCGACGCCGAGCTCGACACCCGCATTTCCCAGTACGAGATGGCCTACCGCATGCAGTCCTCGGTGCCGGAAGCGACCGATCTCAGCGGTGAACCGGAATCGGTGAAAAAGCTCTATGGCCCCGACGTCGAGAAACCGGGCAGCTTCGCCTACAACTGCCTCATGGCGCGCCGGATGGCCGAGCGGGGAGTGAAGTTCGTCCAGCTCTACCACCAGGGCTGGGACCAGCACGGGGGACTCAAAGGTGGCATTTCGCGCCAGTGCCAGGAGACCGACCAGGCCTCGGCCGCGCTCGTGCGGGATCTCAAGCAGCGGGGCATGCTCGAGGACACCCTCGTCATCTGGGGCGGGGAATTCGGGCGCACCAACTATTCCCAGGGAAAACTGAACGGCGACCAGTTCGGCCGCGATCACCATCCGCGCTGCTTCAGCATGTGGTTCGCCGGTGGATCCCGTCCACGTGCACGACTTCCACGCCACGCTCCTGCACCTGCTGGGCATCGATCACGAGCGCCTCACCTTCCGTTTCCAGGGACGGCGCTTCCGCCTGACCGACATCCACGGTCATTTGGTGAAGGGCATGCTCGCGTAGTTCGCCCGTTCGCCCGCTTTTTGCTTGTTCCTACCTTTCGGGGTGAGATATCATTCACTTGGAGGGCGGTTGTGGCAGACCCATGTCTGCCAACAAGTTGTCGTTCCCGGCCAGGATTGGCGCGGGAAATCGAATCGTCAGATCCTGGAAGAAATGACCAGCGAAACCAGCGAGAAAGTCTCCGAGAAACCGAACAAGCGCATCCTCTGCGGCGTCATCGCCTTGACCGCCCCTCTCTGGGGTGGGTTTGGAGTTCACAAGTTTGTCCTCGGCTACATCAAAGCGGGAATCATCCAGCTCGTGCTCACTTTTCTGCTCGTCGGAGCGGTAATCTCCGTGGTCGAAGGAGTAGTCTATCTTTTGAAGACGGACGAGGAGTTTTACAAGACCTATCAGGAAGGGCGTCGGCCTTGGTTTTGACCGATTGCTGGACAGCCAGGGCTACTCTCGTTCGAACAGAGTTGCTGCCTTCCGATACTCCGGGTAGTAGCGGAACCGATTCGGGAGGCGCAAAAACCAGTGTGGCACGCTGCGGGCCAGGATTAGCATCCGAGCGCGGGTCCAGGGTGTCGATAGTATCCCGAGG
>JAUIGT010000476.1 GCA_030432615.1 Verrucomicrobiia bacterium | reverse complement strand
CGGCGCTCGCGAACGCCGCGGCGATGTGCAGGTGGTTGCTCGTGCCCCCGGCGAAGTACAGGCGCATCTGCCCGGCGCACAGCTCCATCGCGCGGCCGAGCACCCCGAGCACGCGGCGGTTGCAGGCGGTGCCGGGGCGCAGCAAGAAGCGGCTCTGCGCGCACCGCATCGTCATCACCACCGGCTGCCAAGGGTGCCCGAATTAGGTGCCAAGCACTTGAGGGGAAGTAAAGAGGTCGAGAGACGCGAGGGCGTCGAAGCATTGCCGCCCCCGGCCGCCTCGGTGCGGAAGCTCAGTTCCACCGCGCCCGGAATCCCACCCGTCAGTTCCCGCCATTTCGAGACGATTTCCTGGCCGGTGATCTCGCGTTCCGCGGAGGGCGTCAGTTCCAGCGTCACCTCCCCGAGATTCGTGGCGGTGGGCACGCCCGCGACGGCGTCGAAACCGATCTGGAAGGGTTGCGAGCCCGCGCTGGTCAGCATGTGACGAACCAGCGACTCGCCAAAAGCATCGTCCAGCTTGGTGGCGGCCGACTCGATCTTCTCCACCGCTTTCCGGGTGTCCCCGAAGGGAACTCCCTTGGGCAGGGTGAGCTTGGCGGTGACGATGTCGGCTTCCACCTCGGGAAAAAACTGGAACTTCACATGCCCACTGACCACAGCGGTCATGACGCTGAGGAAAATGGCGACGAATCCGCAGAGCACGAGGTAGCGATGCCCGAGCGAGTGGCGCAGCACGGGGCGGTAGACCTTTTCAACGAACCGCTCCAGCCCCCGGGAAAAGAAGCGCTGGAAACGCAGGATCGGCCCGGGTCGGGAATCGGGATCGTTGGGCTTCAACAGGGCGAGGTGCGAAGGCAGGATCAGCTTCGACTGCAACAGGGAGACCAGCAGCACCGGGATGACGATCAGGGGGATGTTCGGCCAGATCTTGCCGCTGACCCCCGACAGCCCGAGCATCGGGGTGAAGGCCACCATCGTCGTCAACACGCCGAAGGTCACGACCACACCGACCTCGTGGGTTCCCTGGGGCGCCGCGTCGTGGGGGTCCTCCCCCTCCCGGATCCTCCGGTAGACATTCTCCCCGACCACGATGGCGTCATCGACCACGATCCCGAGCACGAGGATGAACGCGAAAAGCGAGATCATGTTGATCGAGATTCCCAGGAAGGGCATCAGTGCCACCGCCCCCGCGAAGGAAACCGGAATGCCGATGGCGACCAGCATGGCGAGGCTGGGACGCAGGAACAACGCCAGCACCACGGCCACCAGGATCAACCCCACGAGACCGTTCTTCCCGAGTAGCGCCATGCGCCCCTTCAGGAAGAGCGAGTCGTCCTTCCAGATTTCCAGGGAAACGCCCTCCGGCACCAGGCTCGGCGCGACGTTCTCCACGTAGTTCTCCACCGTCTCGGCCACATCAAGCGTGTCCTCGTTGCCCACCCGGAAGACATTGACCAGGATGGCCGGGCGTCCATCGAAACGGGTCTCGACGTCGGTCTCCTCGAAGGCATCGCGCACCACGGCGAGATCCTCGAGTTTCACCTTCGAACCATCCGGCCGGGTGATGACGGTGATCGATCCGAAATCCGGCGCGTTGTAGCGGCGCGCCTCGGTGCGGATCAAGACCTCGCCTCCCTCGGTGCGCACCGAACCTCCGGGAAGATCGAGCGAGGACTTCCGAACCGCGGCCGCGACGTCATCGAAGGTAAGTCCGTACTGCCGCAGGGTGTCCTCGGAAACCTCGATCGAAATCTCGTAGTTCCGCACCCCGGCCAACTCCGCCTGGGTGATGCGGGTGGCGCCCCCGCCCCACGACAGCAATCCGTCACGCACCTCCTCGGCGATCCCGCGCAGGGTCTTTTCATCGGTGTCGGCGGAAACCGCGATGCTCATTACCTGCGACTTGAGCACGATCTCCTCGAGGACCGGTTCCTCGGCGTCCTCGGCCATGTTCTGGATGGCATCGACGCGGGTCTTCACGTCGTCCATGACGTTGCGCACGTCGTAGCCGTTGGCCACCTCCACGGTGATCACTCCCATTCCCAGCGCCGCGGTGGAACGGATGCGATCGATCCCATCGACATCCTGGATCGCTTCCTCGATGGGCACCACGATCCCCTTTTCCACCTCTTCCGGGGTCGCGTTCGGATACGGCACCTGCACCGCGACGGTGTCGAGCGATGTCTCCGGAAAGATCTCCTTCTTCAGTTTCGGCCACGTGGATGCGCCCCAGACGATCAGGATGATCATCAGGAAGTTCGCCGCGACATGATTGCGCGTGAACCAGTAGATCGCTTTTTCCATCAGGCGGGGAAACGGCTTTCGGTTTCGGGAAAACGGAAACCCGGGGTTCAGGGTTTCGTGGTGCTCAGGGTCGGCTCCAGGTTCGCGCCCTCGGGCGCCTCGACCTTGCGGGGTTCGACCGGCATCTGATCGACGAGATCGGAAAGCGGTGTGATCGAGACCCATTCGCCATCTTTCAAACCGGAAGAGACGATCACGTGGTTCCCGGTGCGTCGTTCCACCCGCACCCGCCGCTTCGAAATCACCTTCTTCTCCATATCGACCACCCCGACCTCGTCCCGTCCGACGAAGGCGCGAAACGGAATCATGGCGACTTCCTCCAACTCCCTACCCACGATATTGGCCTCCAGAAACAGTCCCGGCTGCAACAGCTCGCCGTCCTCCTGTCCCGGGATCTCGGCGACCACGTAGATGGAACGGCTGTCCCGCTCCACCTCGCCCTCGGTACGCAGCACCTTGCCGCGCAGGCGGGTTTTCTCGTCACCGAGGCGCGCGTTGAACGTGATGTCTCCGGCGACCTCGCCCTCGGCGTCACGCTGGAGCAATTCCCAATCGTCCAGGGCCAACGGGAGCCGAATCTCCCAAGGCGCCGTGGTGAAGATCTCCGCCACCGGCATCCCGGGCGAGAGGTAGGCACCCAGTTCCACCTCGGTCCGGGCGACGCGTCCCGCGAAGGGCGCCTTTATCCGGGTTCGTTCCACGTCCCGCCTCGCCTTTTCCAGCGCCTGTTCCGCGGCATTCACCGCCGCTCTGGCGCTGGCAACGTGCGGTTTGCGCAGCGTGAGGTCGCTGGGTTCGCCTTTCCGGTTGAGGGATTCCCAGTCCTTCAGCGCCTGCTCCGAGCGAGCCAGTTCCGTGTCCAGCGCGAGCCGTGCATCCGCCAGGGCCACTTCGGCCTGGGCCAGGGCCGACTCGTAGTCCGCGTCCTCGATCCGCAGCATCACCTCGTCCTGTTCGAAGGCCAGGCCCGCCTCGAACTTCGGCGAAACCTCGACCACCTGCCCACCGACCTCGGCCGCGACCATGGTCCGGCGACGCGCGTTCACCAATCCCTGCGAAGGCAGGCTCACCCGCAGGTTCCCGATCGAGACGGGGATCACCTCGACCACCGCGGCAGGGCGAACCGCCGCTTCCCGCTTCGCTTCCGGCTTGGTGGCCACGAGGAGGGCGGAAAACGCCACCCCGGCGGCGAGGATGCCGACGCCGATGAGGATTCGGAGAACTTTTTTCATGGGGCGGGAGGAGAAGAAAGTCGGGAAGAAAGTCGCGGGAAGCGTGAGTCGTTACGCTTCGTCGGGAGGATCGGAGCCAGCGGCCCGCGGAGCCACGAAACCGCCCCCGAGCGCGAGGTGAAGATCGACCCGGTTTTCCAGGCGCATGCGCCGGATGGTGATGAGCTGGGTTCGCTCCTGGAAATAGCGCTGCTGGGCGGTGAGCATGGTGAGAATGTCTCCGGTGCCGTCGGTGAACTCCTCGGTGGCGCGCTCGTGGGCTTCCTTCGCCAGTTCGGTGGCCCGCTCCAGGGCGGCCTGGCGATTCGCGAGATACCGTTCCGCGGCGAGGGCGTTTTCCACCTCACCGAACGCGGTCAGGGCCGTCTGCTCGAATTCGGCGATGGCCTGCTTCATCTCGGCGCGCTTCAGCTTGATGCCCTGCCGCAGCCGACCACCCACCAGCAGGGGCTGGGCCGCGCTGCCCGCGATGCTCCAGATGCTGAAGTCGCTGTTGAGAAGGTCATCCACCTGTTCCGAGGACGTTCCGGTGCTCCCGGTCAGCGAGATCGAGGGAAGGAGCGCCCGCTTGGCCTCCAATAGCCGCCGATCCGCCGCCGCCAACCGCCGCTCCGACGCGAAGAGGTCGGGCCGTCGATCGAGCAGCACCGCGGGCATACCCGCCGGAGGCTGACCCGGCACGGTCGGCAGATCGCTGTCGCTTTTCAGCTTGCCGGACGGGTATTTTCCGAGCAGGAGTTCGATCCGCCGCGCCAGTCGCTCGACATCTTCCTCGCGCTGTTCCTGTCGTTCACGGGCCGTTTCGACGTCCACCATTGCCAGGCGCAGTTGCGAGGCCAGATTCTGCCCCTCGTTGCCGATCCCGGCCTCGAACCGGTCGCGGATGGCTCGCTCCGTTTTCTGAAAGACCTCCACCGCCGCTTCCGCCAGCGCCACCTGCTCGCGCGCCTCCTGAAGGGCGAACCACGACTTGGCGACCTGGCCGGCGATGGACAATTCGGCCGCCGCGCGATCCGCGGCCACCGCCTCCGCCTGCGAGATCATGGCCGACTGCCCCGCCCGGATTCGGCCCCAGAGATCGATCTCCCAGCTCAGGTCGAGCGAGAGACCGAACTCGTTGTTGAGATTGGAAAACACCGCACTCTCGCCACCTCCACCGCCCGCCGCTCCGGGATCGCCGAAGGGAAAACCGATGAAGTTCCGCTTCTGACGCGCGCCCCGAAACAGTCCCTGGGCCTGGGGAAAAAGGTCCGCCCCGGCGATGCGGGCGTTCGCCTGCGCGATCTCGATGCGGGCGGCGGCGGCTTCCAGGTCCTTGTTGTTCTCCAGCGCCTCGTCGACCAGGGAGACCAGGCGATCGTCGCCGAAACTCGAG
>JAUIGT010000475.1 GCA_030432615.1 Verrucomicrobiia bacterium | reverse complement strand
ACAACGACAGCAACGCCCGAAACATCTCCGACGGCACCTCCACCCTGCCCTTCACCGCCCGCGCCCCCCTTGGCGATCCCTCGGATCAGGTCGCAGGCTACACCTTCGCCCTGTTGCCGGATCCCACCATGGTCGGAAACGACGGCGTGCCGCAGGGATACTCCATCGGCGGCATGAGCATCAATGCGCGCGGCCTCGCCCGCGGCACCCTCCGACTCGCCGACCGGACCCCGGTCAGCTTCTCTGGACCGCTCACCGTGGACGGCTACGTCGACCTCTGGCGCCTGCTCTACCGCGGCGGCGGCTCCCTCCTCGGGGCCTTCCACGTGCAGGGCAGCGCCGCCGAGGGCGACCTGCGCCTGTCGGCCTTCGATTGGTTCAAGAACGCCAGCCCCGCCCGCTCGCGGGATCGCGTCTATCGTGACGGCTTCGGTCCCCTGCTCCTGGAAACCGTGGGCCGGCGCTACGATCCCACCCTGGCCCCGATCGACGCCCTCGGTCTCGCCGCCGATCCCGCCGGCAATGCCATGTTGACCTTCGCCGAAGGCGGCGTCCCCGATCCCGAGACCCGGCTCGACGTCATCGTCGAAGTCCTGCCCGGCGAACGCCAGGCCGTCAACGTCGTCTCCGCCAATCCCGGAGACGTCAGCCTCGTCGTCCGACGCTCCCTGCCCGTCCGGGTCGGGCGCGGAGGACGCGCCGGCATCAGCCACGGCCAGTTCACCCTCGTCGATCCCGATCCCACCAATCCCGGCTCCGACCTCACCCGCTCGGTCCCCTTCGAGGGCCTGATCGTCGATGACGGCGAAAGTCCGAAGCTCTACGGCTACTTCCTCGCGCCGCAATTGCCGGACGCCGGCCCGCCGGCCACCAGCCTCCGCACCTCGCCCCTACTCTCGGGCAACGTGCTGCTGGAGCCGCTCGCGCCCTGATTCCCGTTCCCCCCCCCCATTCCCTCGGGGCGAGGCCGGCATCGCGTCCGGCTTCGCCCCCTTCCCCCCTCCCCTCACCCTTTCCTGACATGAAATCCCGGCTGCTCCTCCCGACCCTGGCGCTCGGCCTGCTGATACCGGCGGTCGCCCGCGCCCACCACGGTCGCGATTTCCTGATCGTGCAGGACTACTACCTGCCGGGACTCTCCGACGGCGTCCTCCTCACCAGTTTCGAGTATTCCCGCACCGGCACCGACTACGAATTCGGGATCGAACCGGAAATTCTCATCGGCGTTCTGCCACGGGTCGCGGTGGGGGTCTCCGTTGGATTCACCGACCAGACCGGCATGAGCTGGGCCTACGAATCCGTCATGCCCTCCGTGCACATCCAGCTGTCGCCGCCCGATTCCGACTTCCCCATCCGCTTCGCGGTTTCCGCCGGCTACGAGTTCGCCCGGGAACACGACGGGCATACCCACGGAACGGTGACGACCTCGTCCTCCTCCCCCTCCACGAGCGGGAAAAGCGCTTCGACTTCCTCTTCCCGCCGATCCTCGTCCTCCTCCTCTACTTCCAGCCGCCGAAGCGCGAGCGGCTCTTCTTCGAACGGAGGCGGCGGCATCGTTCGCGCCGTCACCTCGATGCTGGGCGGTGCCGGCGACCAGGCGGTGGCCTCGGCTCCGGCACCGACTTCGTCCCCCATGGTCGCCGCGGCACCCGCCGACTATGGCACCGCCAGCACCACCACCGATCCGGCGACCACTCCCACCAATGGCGGTTCCCCCGACTTCAACCCCGATGCGCCGCCCGACGGAGGCAGCACCGGCACCGGGGGCACGGGCGGAGGTTCCGGTGACGGCCACAATCACAACCACGGCGGCTCCGGCCACAACCACGGCAGCGGTTCCGCCAGCCATTCGCACACCAACGACGCGGGGCACGACCATGGCAACGACGCCGATCATTCCCACGACGGCGGGGACCATGCGCACGGCGAGGGCGAGACCGGACACGATCACGGCAACGGGAAGAAAGGTCACCACGATCACCAGGGCACCATCCACGTGCATGGGCAGGACGCCTTCATCGGCCGATTCATCATGGAGACCGATCTCAGCGACGAAGCCAAGCTGGTGGTCAACCTCATCAACGTCCTTCCCGACGACGGTACCGCCGCCTGGGGCTACGCGGCCGGCATTCGACAGAACCTGACCCACTCTCTTTCGCTGAGTCTCGAGGCCATGGGCGACTTTTCCGCCGACGGCTATCACGAGATCAATCTCGGCGCCATCGCCGTGCCCAATCACCATCTCAGTGTCCGTGTCGGCGCCGGCATCGGCCTCACCGAAGCCAGCCCCGACTGGAGCCTCCGGGGAGGTGTGGTGTGGCGATTCTGAGCGAAAAGCCCAACGCCCGGTTACCCGTTGAAGTGAAGGAAACGAGGGCGCCTTTCGCGCTCGCCGAAGAAGTCTCCTGTTCGTGTCGTTCCCGACAACTCCCCGAAACGCGCCGGGTTGCCGTGGCGCGATGCGGGAATTTCCCCGGACCGGGAAATCGTTAAGCTTTCCTCAACACCCTTTGCCAAAGGTGCGACCGCTCCACGGAACGGGCGCCCCCCCGATTCTTCGATCCCTGCCATGATCCTGCCGCGATCTCTTTTCCCAGCGATTCTTCCCTGGGCGCTGCTGCCGCTCTTCGCTTTCGCTTCGGCACGAGGGGAAGAGGAAGCGTCCGCACGGCTCAACTTCGTCAACGACGTGGTTCCCATTCTCACGAAGGCTGGCTGCAATGCCGGCGCGTGCCACGCCAAGGCGGACGTGGGTCAGCGCGGGTTCCGGCTTTCCCTGCTCGGTTTCGAGCCACGGGAGGACTACGAGCACATCGTCAAGGAGTCGAAGGGGCGCCGGGTTTTCCCGAACGCTCCCGAGCAGAGCCTCCTGATCACCAAGGCGACCAACGAGGTTCCCCACGGTGGCGGCAAGAAACTGGAACCGGGTTCGGAGGGATACGCCACGATCGCCCGGTGGATCGGCCAGGGCATGCCCTTCGCCGACCCGGACGACCCGGAACTGACCGGGATCGCAGTCGAGCCGGAGCGAATGACGATGGCGAAGAACGCCAGCCAGCAACTCACGGTGACCGCGACCTACTCCGACGGCAGCACCCGGGACGTGACCGAACTCGCGCTGTTCGAGGCCAACGACGCCGCCATGGCCTCGGTGAGTGAAACGGGCCTGGTCGAGACCAGCGATCTTCCCGGCAAGGTCGCCGTGATGGTGCGCTACGCGGGAAAAGTTTCGGTCTTCGGCATTTCCGTGCCGCTGGGGGCACCGGTCGAGACGCTGCCGCCGGTGAACAATTTCGTGGACGAGCTGGTCTTCGCGAACCTCGAGGAGATTGGGGTTCCCCCCTCCCCGGTCTGCGACGACGCCACTTTCTTGCGCCGGGTGACGCTCGACATCGCGGGGCGCCTTCCCACCCCCGAGGAGACCACCGCCTTTCTCGAGGACTCGGAACCGGAGAAGCGGAAACGAATCGTTGATGACCTGCTCGACAGCCCGGACTACGCCGACTACTTCGCCAACAAGTGGGCCGCCCTGCTGAAGAACCGTCGCGAGAGCAAGGCGGACATCACCGCGAACTTCGCCTTCCACTCCTGGGTGCGGGACAGTTTGCTGGCCAACAAACCCTACGACCAGTTCGTGCGCGAACTTCTCGCCGCCACGGGCACCGTCGTGGAGAATCCGCCGGTCGCCTGGTACAAGCGCGTCAAGCAGCCCGAGGCCCAGCTCGAGGACGTGGCCCAGCTCTTCCTCGGCGTGCGCATGCAGTGCGCCCAGTGCCACCACCATCCCTTCGAGCGCTGGAGCCAGCACGACTACTACAGCCTGGCGGCCTTCTTCAGCCAGGTCGGCCGCAAGCCCACCGCCATCGCCGACGAGGACCTCATCTTCCACGAGCGCGGCATCGCCGAGTATGTGAACAAGAAGACCGAGCAGCCGGTGAAGCCGGCGGGTCTCGGCGGGCCCGCGCTGGAGATCGCACCGGACGACGATCCCCGGCTGGCGCTGGCCGACTGGATGGCGGAGGAATCGAACCCCTTCTTCGCCAAGGTTCTCGTCAATCGCTACTGGAAGCATTTCTTCCGCCGCGGCCTCGTCGAGCCGGAGGACGACCTGCGCGACACCAACCCGGCGACGAACCCGGAATTGCTCGATGCCCTCGCGGCCCACTTCGTCGAGAGCGGCTTCGATCTCAAGGAAGCGATTCGCGTGATGGTGACCAGTTCGACCTACCAGCTCAGTTCCGAGCCCAACGAATACAACGCGGTCGATCGCCAGAACTACTCGAGGTTCTATCCCAAGCGCCTCCAGGCCGAGGTACTGCTCGACTCCATCGACGCCCTCACCGGGGCGACCACGAGTTTCGCCGACCTTCCCCTCGGCACCCGGGCCGTGGCTCTTCCCGACAACAGCTACAACGCTTCTTCCGCCTTTCTCCAGGTCTTCGGTCGTCCCGAGGCGGCCAGCGTCTGCGAATGCGAGCGCGTCCAGTCGTCCAGCCTCGCCCAAAGCCTCCACCGAGGTGAAATCCAAGCTGGCCACCAACGACGGCCGGGCCGACCGGCTCGCGAAATCGGAGGAAGGAGACGCCAAGGCCATCGACGAGATCTACCTCGCCGCCTTTTCCCGCCGGGCCACGGGCGAGGAACTCAGCATCGCGGAGGATTTCCTGTCCCAGCCCCGCACCGATTCCGCGGGCAACCCGATCGACCCGAAGACGGCCCGCCGCCGCGCCTACGAGGACCTCATCTGGGCGATCATGAACACCAAGGAATTCTTCTTCAACCACTGACCGTCCGCTCCCATGTTCCGGAACGCCCTTTTCCTCGCCGGCCTCGGCCTGCTGCTTTTCTCCGCCACCGTTCCCACGGCCCGGGCCCAGTTGGTCGGCCTGCCCGATCCTCACCTGCTCACGCTCATGCC
>JAUIGT010000474.1 GCA_030432615.1 Verrucomicrobiia bacterium | reverse complement strand
AACGGGCTGGGAAACCCGTTCAACAGGGTTGAGTTCGCGACTCAAGAGGGTTCACTCCCGGGCCTGGTGCCGTCGCAGCCGGATCTCGGCTTCGAGGAGGGCGACGCGAACGTTATTCAGATCGGTCTCCCTGGCCCGATCTTCCTCCGCCAGCGCTTCTTCCCGAGCGAGGATCGATTTCGTCCGGGAAACGATCGCCTCGAGTTCGCGGGAGACTTTCTCGCGATCGTTCTGTTCTTCGGCCAGCCGGATCACGGCCTCCGAGAGCGCGATCTCCGCGTTCACTTGGTCGATGGCATCGTTTTCGCCGAGTTCGGCGAGGAATTGCTGCTCTTTCACGGCGCGTTCTTCGAGAGCGACGATCTCCTCCAGTCGGGAGACGATTTCCCGATCGGGTGACCCGCCGGCCGATATCGAATCCGGGGGAGCGCAGCCGGGGGAAAGGATGCCGATGAGGAGAAGAAGAGAGAAGGATCTCATGGGATGGGTGAAATTCGAAGGGAAACACATTCCGGTGTGACGAGGGAAGCTCGGAGTTCAGTCGATCCGATCACTTGGGCGAAGGGGTGATCGTCCGGAACTTCCGCGCCGAGAAGGATGGGGCACGACCTCCCACGAGTCGGGCCACTGGGAGGCGGACGAGCGCTGGAACTCCCCGCGAACGCGTGATTGGCGCGAAGAGTCCGAAAATCCTACACTTCCCTGGTGCTGGACGGTGATTGAAACTTACCAAAATCACCATTCGCACTACAAGACACGGTGAAGGTCCGGTGATTGACTCTCGGGCGACTTTTTCCGCGTCACCAACCTCCCCCCGTCGCCCGGCTCGGTCTCCAGCGCGCCGCGTCGATTTCTACTTTCTCATCCTGCCATGAACTTGAGATCTCTCTGCTTCACGGCGGCGTCTTTCGGCGTCGCCTTCTCCGGGCATCTCCTTGCCGCCGAAACCGGTGGCGAAGGCCTGCCGGAAACAGTCAGCTACTACGAGCACGTCCGGCCCGTCTTCCAGGCGAAATGCCAGGGTTGCCACCAGCCGGCCAAGGCCAAGGCGGACTACATCATGACCGATGTCGCCAAGCTCATCGCTGGCGGCGAGACCTCCCCGGTGGTGGTGCCGAAGAATCCGCATGACAGCTACCTGGTCGAACTGGTGACGAAACAGGAAGGCGAAGACCGGCCCGAGATGCCGCCCAAGGATGAGCCGCTCACGCCCTACGAACTCCAGCTCGTGACGAAGTGGATCGAGCAGGGCGCGGTCGATGACACCCCGGAGAACGCGAAGCAGCGCTACACCGAGGAGAATCCGCCACAGTATGCCGAGCCGCCGGTCATCACCTCGCTCGACTTTTCGCCCGATGGAAAATTGATCGCCGTTTCCGGTTTCCACGAGGTCCTCCTGCACAAGGCCGACGGATCCGGGCTCGCTGGTCGACTGATCGGCCTGTCGGAGCGCATCGAGAGCGTGCGCTTTTCCCCCGACGGCAAGAAGCTGGTCGTGGCCGGGGGGCTTCCCGGTCGGATGGGCGAGATCCAGGTCTGGGACGTCGCCAAGAAAGAACTCGAGATGTCCAAACCGGTCGGCTACGACACTGCCTACGGAGCCAGTTGGTCTCCGGACGGAAAGTTCATCGCCTACGGCCTGCCGGACAACACCGTCCGCGCTATCGACGCGGGAACCGGCAAGCAGACGCTCTTCATGGGCGGTCACAGCGACTGGGTGCTGGACACCGTCTGGTCGATCAAGGGCGATCACCTCGTCTCCGTCGGCCGTGACATGAGCACCAAGCTCACCAAGGTCGAGACCCAGCGTTTCATCGACAACATCACCTCCATCACGCCCGGCGCGCTCAAGGGCGGCGTCAACGTCGTGGTGCGTCATCCGAAGCAGGATCACATCCTCGTCGGCGGTTCCGACGGCGTGCCGCAGATCTATCGCATGTATCGGGAAACGGTCCGCAAGATCGGGGACAACGCGAACCTGATCCGGAAATACCCGGCGATGAAGGGCCGCATCTGGAGTGTGGCCTTCGCGCCGGATGGCAAGCGTTTCGCGGCGGTTTCCAGCCTCAACGGAAAAGGGCAGATCAATTTCTACGCCAGCGACTACGACGCCACCATCACGCCGGAACTGAAGAAGCTTTTCGAAACGGCGCGCCGCAACACGGAAGGGGACAATTCCGATCCCAAGATCGAGGAATTCCAGACCCGCGGCGCCAAGCTGCTCAAGAGCATCGACATCGATGCCGCCGCTTTTGCCGTTGCCTGGTCGCCGGACGGAAAAACGGTCGCCGCCGCTGCCGACGACGGCGAGGTCCGGCTCATCGATGCCGGGAAACTCGAAGTGAAGACCGCTTTCGTTCCCGTCGAGATTTCCGACGCCGCCACGCTGGCGAAGTCCGCACTTCACCAGGGGAAGGAGCCGATCAACCTCAAGAAGGGCAAGGCCAGCGCGCGCAAGGATGAACTGCCTGCCGGTCGCAAGGTCGTGGGGATCGAGATTTCTCCGGCCACCGTGGTGCTCGATTCGCCGAATGCCTACAACCAGCTGCTGGTGACCGCGAAGCTCGACTCGGGCGATTCGGCCGACCTGACCCGCCAGGTGAAGTGGTCGCTCGACCAGCCGGTCGCGGCGGTGGAAGGCCGCGGTATCGCCCGGCCGAAGAAGGAAGGGGAAGCGATCCTGACCGCGAGCTATGAGGGCCAGACCGCGACCGCCAAGGTGAAGGTGGCCGGCCTCGATCAGGCCTATCACCCCGATTTTCTCCGCGACGTGAATCCCGTCATCACCCGCCTCGGTTGCAACGCCGGCACCTGCCACGGCGCCAAGGACGGGAAGAACGGCTTCAAGCTGAGCCTGCGCGGGTATGATCCGGTCTACGACGTGCGTGCCTTCGGCGACGACCATGCCGCCCGCCGCGTCAACTACGCTTCGCCCGACGACAGCCTCATGCTGCTGAAGGCGACCGGGGCCGTTCCCCACGAGGCCGGTGCCCTCACCGATATCGGCTCGACCTATTACAACACCATTCGTCAGTGGATCGCCGATGGCGCGGAACTCGAGCGCGACACGCCCAAGGTCGCCCGGATCGAGCTTTTTCCCAAGAACCCGGTCATTCAGAACACCGCCGGCCGCCAGCAGATGCGGGTGGTGGCGCACTACGCCGACGGACTGCAGCGTGACGTCACCCACGAGGCCTACATCGAGAGCGGAAACACCGAAGTGGCGGAGCACGACGATTTCGGACTGATGACCACCATTCGCCGTGGCGAAGCCCCGATCCTGGCCCGCTACGAGGGCGCCTACGCCGCGACCACCATCACCGTGATGGGCGATCGCGACGGCTTCACCTGGAAGGAGCCGGAAACGTGGACCGAGATCGACAAGCTGGTGGCCGCCAAGTGGGAGCGGATGAAGATCCAGCCGTCCGAACTCGCCAGCGACGAGGAGTTTCTCCGCCGGGTCCACCTCGACCTCACCGGCCTGCCGCCGACGCCGGAAAAGGTGACCGCTTTCCTCGCCGACAAACGGCCCACGCGCCAGAAGCGCGACGCCGTCGTCGATCAGTTGATCGGTTCGCCCGAGTTCGTCGCCCACTGGAGCAACAAGTGGGCGGACATGCTGCAGGTGAACTCCAAGTTCCTCGGCACCGAGGGAGCGACCTTGTTCCGCGACTGGATTCGCCAGCAGGTGGCCGACAATGTGCCCTACGACCAGTTCGTCAGGTCCATCATCACCGCGAAGGGATCGAACAAGGAGAATCCCGCCGCTTCCTACTACAAGATCCTGCGGACGCCGGAGGAACTGGTGGAAAATACCACCCACCTGTTCCTCGCCACTCGTTTCAACTGCAACAAGTGCCACGATCACCCCTTCGAGAAATGGAACGTCGACAACTACTACGAGACGGCGGCCTTCTTCTCCGAGGTGGACCTGAAGCGTGATGGCAAGAACGCGCCGAACCAGAATATCGGCGGCACCGCCGTGGAAGGCGCCAAGCCGCTCTACGAAGTGGTCGGCGACGCGGGCGACACCGATGTGATCAACGTGGTCACCGGTGAGGAAGCCCAGCCCGAGGTGCCGTATCCCGCCAAGTTGGCCAAGGTTTCCTTCGCCGATCCCAAGGCGCCGACCCATCGCGAGAAACTCGCCGCCTGGATGACCAGCCCGGACAATCGCTACTTCGCCATGAGCTACGCCAACCGGATCTGGGGCTACCTGACCGGGACCGGTTTGATCGAACCGCTCGACGACATCCGGGCCGGCAATCCGCCCACCAATCCCGAGTTGATGAACTACCTGACCCAGCAGTTCGTGAAGAGCGGTTTCGACGTGCGCAAGCTGATGGCTTCCATCTGCAAGAGCCGCACCTACCAGCTTTCCATCGCGTCGAACCAGTGGAATGCCGACGACACCATCAACTACTCGAAGGCCAAGGCGCGCCGGCTGCCCGCCGAGGTGCTCTACGATTCCGTCTACGCCGTGACCGGTGCCGTCCCCAACATCCCCGGGGCCAAGCCCGGCATGCGGGCCGCCGAACTGGCCGACGCCAAGACCGACGCCAAGGGAGGATTCCTCGCCACCCTCGGTCGTCCGCCGCGCGAGAGTGCCTGTGAGTGCGATCGTCAGAACGATCTTCAACTCGGCTCCGTGATGGCCCTGCTGAGCGGTCCCGCGGTGGCCGATGCCATCGGCGATCCGAAGAACGCGATCGCCCAACTGGCCAAGGCCGAGCCCGACGACCAGAAGCTGATCGAGAAGGTCTACCTGCGCGTTCTCAATCGCAAACCTTCCAAAGCCGAAATGAACGCGGTCGTGGAAAACTGGTCCGGCATCGAGAACGACCACAATGCGCTCGTAGCCCGCCTGGCGCGCGCCGAGGGCGAGTGGGTGCCGAAGCGGGCCGAACTGGAGAAACAGCG
>JAUIGT010000473.1 GCA_030432615.1 Verrucomicrobiia bacterium | reverse complement strand
CCAGGTGGCCGCGACGGTGGGGATGATCGCCGACATCGTTCGCCAAGTGGCCGGAGACCGGGCCGAGGTGAAAGGCATCATCGGCGAAGGAGTGGACCCGCATCTCTACAAACCGACGAGCACGGACATCAAGTCCCTGCAGGCCGCCGACGTGATCTTCTACAACGGCCTCATGCTGGAGGGAAAGATGACCGACGCGCTCATGCGGGTGGCCCGCAACGGCAAGCCGGTCTACGCGGTGACGGAGACGATCCTCGACCAGGACGACTACGTGCTCACCGACGGCGAGGAACATTTCGATCCCCACGTGTGGATGGACGTGAAGGGCTGGATCCGCGCGGTCGGCGTGGTCGCCGAGGGACTGGCGGAATTCGATCCCGATCACGCGGCCGATTACCGGCAGAATGCGGACGTCTATGTCGCCCAGCTCGAGCAGTTGGACGCCTACGCCACCGAGGTCCTGGCCTCGATTCCCGAGTCGCAACGGGTCCTGGTGACCGCCCACGACGCCTTCAACTACCTCGGTCGTTCCTATGGCATCGAGGTGCGGGGAATCCAGGGAATCAGCACCGAATCCGAGGCGGGTGTGAAGGACGTCGAAGACTTGGTGGATTTTCTCGTCGAGCGAAAGATCCCGGCGGTGTTCGTGGAAACGTCGGTTTCCGACAAGAACGTCCGCGCCATCGTGGAGGGGGCGCGGAACCGCGGTCACGAGGTGGTCATCGGGGGCTCGCTCTTCTCCGACGCCATGGGACCGGCGGGAACCTACGAGGGCACCTACCTCGGGATGATCGATCACAACGTCACCACCATCGCCCGGGCCTTGGGCGGCGAGGCGCCGGAAACGGGATTCCAGGGACGCCTTACCCGCTGACGACAGACAACAAGACCCGCCGCTTTCGAGACCCCGCCATGAGTGAGCTGCTGAAATCGATGTCGCCTGCCGGAGACGCCACCGGCGAGGACCTCTCGTTCCATCCCGACGATGTTCCCCTGGCGATTCACGACCTGACGGTGGCCTATCACCGGAAGCCGGTCCTGTGGGATATCGACCTGGACATTCCCGAGGGCAAGCTGGTCGGAATCGTCGGCCCCAACGGCGCCGGGAAGAGCACGCTGATCAAGGCCTGCCTCGACCTGGTGCCCAAGACCTCCGGCGAGGTCGGTATCTACGGCAAGCCTTACCGGGATCAGCGCCACCTCGTCGGGTACGTGCCGCAGCGCGAGAGCGTGGACTGGGATTTCCCCGTCAGCGCGCTTGATGTCGTGGCCATGGGAACCTATCGCCGGCTCGGCTGGTTTCGCCGCGTGGGGAAAAAGGAACGCGAGGCGGCCATGGCGGCCCTGGAACAGGTGGGCGTGGGGCACCTGGCCGATCGACAGATCAGCCAGCTCTCGGGCGGACAGCAACAGCGGGTCTTCCTGGCGCGGGCCCTTGCCCAGGACGCGAAGATCTACTTCATGGACGAGCCTTTCGCCGCCGTCGATGCCGCCACCGAGGAAGCCATCGTGAAACTGCTGCGCTCGCTCAACGAACAGGGCAAGACCTGCCTCGTGGTCCATCACGACCTGGCCACGGTGAGTCGCTACTTCGACTGGCTGGTGCTGCTCAACATGCGGGTCGTCGCCGCCGGTCCCACCAGCGAACTGTTCACGGAGGAAAACCTGGAAAAGACCTACGGCGGGCAGCTGAACCTCCTCAATGACGCCGCCAAGGCGCTCAGCCATGCCACGCGATAGCTACTCCGCGCCCGGTTGCGGCATCTCTCTTGTCATCCCGAGCGAGCCCGCGACCCGAGGGATCTCGCGAGAGGGAGAAGGCGGCTCGTTGGATCGACATGCGCTCACCGCTGGGAGGGCGGACGGGATCCCCTCCGTCGAGGCGTTTCTGGCCGCCGGGAGATCCCTCGGCTTCGCTCGGGATGACAAGAAAGGGAGCGGGAAAGAAAGAAGGGAATTGCCTCGGATTGGTCGCGCCGCGAACGGCGGACGGCTGCCCTTGATGGTTTGCCTGTTCTGGCTGGCGACGGGCGTCGCGGCGCGGGCGATGGAACTGCCGTCGGTCGCGGAAGTGTGGGAAGTGGTGACCTTGGAAAACTACAACACCCGACTCGTGGTGCTTTCGACCGCGTTGCTCGGCGTGGCATCGGGGCTGGTGGGATCCTTTCTCCTGCTGCGGAAACGTTCGCTGATGGGCGACGCGCTTTCGCACGCGACCTTGCCGGGGATCGGCATCGCCTTCGCCGTCGGGGTGTCGCTGGGAGGATCGGGAAAATCGCTGCCGCTGCTGCTGGCGGGTGCCACCGTCTCGGGGGTGATCGGCGTGCTCGTCATGCTGGCGATCCGCAACACCACCCGGTTGCGCGACGACGTCGCCATGGGCCTGGTCCTGAGCGTCTTCTTCGGCATCGGCGTGGCCATTCTCGGGATGGTGCAGGCGATGCCCCAGGCGAGCGCCGCGGGACTGGAGTCGTTCATCTACGGAAAGACCGCCTCGATGGTGAAGAGCGACTTCTTCTTCATCGCCGGTGTGGCCGCGGCGTCCGCGCTGATCGCGGTGCTGCTTTTCAAGGAATTCACCCTGCTCTGCTTCGACGACGACTACGCCGCCTCCCAGGGGTGGCCCTCGTTCGGGCTCGACCTGCTGCTGCTCGGACTGGTGACGGCTGTGACGGTCATCGGTCTGCAGGCGGTGGGCCTGATTCTCGTGATCGCCTTTCTCATCACCCCGCCGACCGCGGCGCGTTTCTGGACGGAGAGACTGCCCCGGATGATGGGGCTCTCGGCGGTCATCGGCGGGCTCAGTGGCTGGTTGGGTGCCTCGCTCAGCGCCCTGCTGCCGCGCTTGCCGGCGGGTGCGGTGATCGTGCTGGTGGCGGCGTCGCTCTTCGTCTTCAGCATGTTCTTCGCCCCGGCGCGCGGGGTGCTCGGCCGTTGGCTCCGCCACCGGAGGCTGCGGAAGAAGGTCCATCGCCAGCACCTGCTTCGGGCCGCCTACGAACTCCTCGAAGCCCACGCCCGGGGAAGCGGAAATGGTGGGCGCGGAACCTCCATCATCAACGAGCCTTTCGACCGGGCCGACCTTCAGGCCAAGCGGACCTGGCGACCGCGCGAGCTGGCGCGCATCATCCGGTCCGAGATCGCCATGGGCCACATCGAGGAAGCCGGGGAAGGGCGCCTGCGGCTTTCCGAGGAAGGCTTCGGCGAGGCCGCGCGCATCACCCGCAATCACCGGCTCTGGGAGGTCTACCTGGTGAAGCATGCCGACATCGCCCCCAGTCACGTCGATCGCGACGCCGACATGGTCGAGCACATCCTCGAGGCCGATCTCGTGCGTCGTCTCGAGGACGAACTGCGCGACCGCGACGCCTGGATCCCGAGCCCGCATTCGATTCAGTAATCTGTAATCGGTGGTCAGTGATCCGTATCGAATTCGATGACGCATACATTCTGGTCCACCACTTCCCGCTGCTGCCCACTATCGATCACTGATTTCCGACCACCGAAATGAACTGGACTTCCTTCGACACCTGGATCGTCATCACCGCCGCCCTCTGCGCGGTGGCGTGCGCGCTGCCGGGCTGTTTCCTGGTGCTGCGGAAAATGAGCATGATGGGCGACGCCATCAGTCACGCGGTCCTGCCGGGGCTGGCGGTGGCGTTCCTGATCACCGGCACCCGGGCCAGCTCGGCGATGTTCATCGGAGCTGCGATCGTGGGAATCCTCACCGCCGTTTTCACCCAATGGATCAGCAAGGTGGGCAATGTCGATCGCGGGGCGGCCATGGGAATCGTCTTCACCACCCTCTTCGCTATCGGCCTGCTGCTGATCGTGCGGGCGGCCGATCATGTCGATCTCGACCCCGGTTGCGTCCTCTACGGCGCCATCGAGCTGGTGCCGCTGGACACGGTGCGCCTCGGCGAATTCGAGGTGCCCCGGGCCGCCGCGGTCCTCGGGGTGGTCTTGATCGCCAACTTCGGGATCGTCGTGGCCCTGTTCAAGGAGTTGCGCCTCAGCGCCTTCGATCCGGCCCTGGCGGATACCCTGGGATTCTCGTCGCGTTTTTTCCATTACCTCCTGATGACCATGGTCGCGGTGACGACAGTGGCGTCCTTCGAGGCCGTCGGCAGCATCATCGTCATCGCCATGCTGATCGTTCCCGCGGCCACGGCCCTCCTGCTGACCCGGCGACTGATTCCGATGATCGCCATCGCCTGCGGAGTGGCGTTTCTGGCCGCGGCGTTGGGCCATGTTTCCGCGCTGACCGTTCCCCGCTGGTTCGGTTTCGACACGACCACGTCGTCCGGCATGATGGCCGCGATGACCGGTCTGCTCTTCGGGCTCGCCTGGCTTTTCAGCCCGTCCGAGGGACTCGTGATCCGCTGGCTGCACCAGCGGCGAGGCTCGGACGGGCTGAGGGGGGGAAGCCCTGCTCAGGGGTGAGAGAAATCAGGGGGCGAACTTGCCTTCCACGGACCGGTAGAGCGCGGGCAGCAACAGCAGCGTGAGGAGGGTGGAGGAGATCGTTCCTCCGACCACGACGACGGCGAGCGGTTTCTGGATTTCCGATCCCGGTCCGCTGGCCAGCAGCAGCGGAACGAGTCCGAGGATCGTGAGAATGGCGGTCATGAGCACGGGGCGGACCCGTCGCTCGGCGCCTTCAGTGACCGACTCGATGATCGAATTCCCCTCCTCGCGCAGCTGGTTGAAGAAGGTGACCATGACCACCCCGTTCATGATCGCCAGGCCCAGCAGGGCGATGAAACCGATCGAGGCCGGCACCGAGAGATAGAATCCGGAGAGGAAGAGGGCGAAGATGCCGCCGATGAGGGCGAAGGGAATGTTCCCCAGGATGAGGATCGCCTGGCGGGCGGTGCCGAAGGTGCTCAGCAACACCATGAAGATCACCAGCAGGGCGAAGGGAACGACGATACC
>JAUIGT010000472.1 GCA_030432615.1 Verrucomicrobiia bacterium | reverse complement strand
GAGGGCTTCCTGAAGGGCCGCGACCGGCTTGTCGCCCGCGGCGAGACGGCTGTCGTAGCTTCGCATCAGTCCCTCGAAGTAGTCGGCCGAGGCCTCGCGACCGCGGAAGGCGACCGTGGCGAAACGCTCCAGCGCTCGGCGGATGTCTTCGCGATCGGGAGCCGGCGACTTCTCGTCGAGCGGCAGGTTTTCGAGGGCGGCGATGCCCGGGGGAAGCGCCTTGCCGGTGTCGGGAACGCGCACGATCTCGACCCAGTCGATCCAGAGGGCGAAGGTCCGCCCGACGCCGTTGGCCTTTCGACCCTCGTTGGCGAGGCGCCGGGTCTGGAGGTAGTGATCGGCGGTGCCCTTCTCGCGGAGGTAGAGGGTGCGGTTCTCACGGAGGAAGTTGTCCCGGGTGAAGCGGAAGGGGATCTCGACCACCTGCGGCGACTCCATGGTCCCGGTGATCTCGTGGGAACTCTGGGCCTGGCTGTTGCGGGGATTGACGCCGAACTCGATGAAGCGTCGTTCGGGGGTGCCGTCGCCGGTGAGGGCGGCACGGAAGCGGACGAGGTAGTTGCCCACCGGCCAGCTCCAGGGCACCAGGAAACTGACGGCTCCGTTTTCGAGCACGGAGGGATGCTCGGAGGGGATCGCCAGGTACATCCCGGTGTCGATGGCCGGCTGCTCCAGGTAGTATTGGTGGTAGGGAAGGTGGAAGGCGCGCAAGGCTGCGTTGGCCTTGTCGGCGTTGTTCTCCTTGGTCTCGAAACCGAAAGACTCGGGCGAGGGAGCGCCCTCGATCTCCTTCCAGGAACGACGGAAGATCTCGTCGTTGCGCGAGGCCTCGCGGATCTTCTTCACGATGGCGGCGTTCTCCGGCCGAGCGGCGGCCTTCTCCACGCCCTCGGCCCATTTCCGGGCGCGCTCCCGGGTATCGAGCTGCCACTCGACGTGCTTGGCGACCTTCTCGGAGATCTCCTCGACCTCGTAGCGCCAGGAGAGTTCCTCGTCGGCGGCCAGTTGCCAGGCGAAAGCCTCCTCGAGCGCCTCGTGCCCGATGGCGAGGTACTGCTCGAACTGGTTGGCCGACATGAAGAGGTTCGAGCCCACCGTGTCGAAATTCCCGGAGCCGGTGTCCGCCGGCAGATCGGTCACGTTTACCTCCACGCCCAGCAATTCCCGCAGCGTGTTCCGGTATTCGCGTCGATTGAGGCGGCGCATCGTGATCCGACCTTCCTGGTCCGCGAGGCTCTTGCGGGCCGCCACCATGGTGTTGGCGAGGTCGTCGAGGAAATCCGTCTTGGGCCCGTCGGGCAGTGGTTCCTCGTCCTCGGGCGGCATGTCGCCGGAATTGAGCGCGTTGAGGATCTTCTGCCAGCGGTCGGCGGTCTCGAGATCCTCCAGGGAATAGGAAAGGTCGTCGAGCCGGAACTCGCCCTTCTGTTTCTCCGCCCCGTGGCAGCGCTGGCAATGCTTCTCGAGCAGGGCGGCGTGTTTCCGCGGCATTTCCGGGAGGTGCTGCTCGGCTCCGAGGGCACCCCTGAGCGAACCGCATCCCGTGACGAGGGCGAGGACAACCAGGGATCGGAGAGGAACTCGGGACAAAGTCATGCGACGCAGGAAAGGACGGCCGGAGAAAATCCGACTGTTCCCTCGGCGGGGCCGCTCCGCAACCGGCGCAAAGACGAGGAAAAACGCGGTCGACTCCCGGCTGCCGCTCAACGCTTGTTGAAGCGCGCCATCTCGCGATCCATCTCCCGTTTCTGGTCGCGTTTCTTGACGTCCTCGCGCTGGTCGATGTGGCTCTTGCCCTTGCCGGCACCGACCTCGACCTTGACGTTGCCGTTCTTCCAGTAGGCGCGCAGGGCCACGAGGGCGTTTCCCTTGATGTCGGAGACGGCGTGCATCTTCTCGATCTCGCGCCGGTGCAGCAGCAGCTTGCGGGTGCGCTTGGGTTCGTGTTGCTCGTGGCTGGCCGATTCCCAGGGCTGGATGTCGCAGTTGTAGAGCCAGGCCTCCCCCTTGTCGATGCGGACGAAGGCGTCGCGCAGGTTGATCTTGCCGGCGCGGATCGATTTCACCTCCGTGCCACGCAACGCGATGCCCGCCTCCCACGTCTCGGTGATGTGGTAGTCGCGCTGGGCCTTGCGGTTGGTGGCGATATCGCTCATGAGAGGGATGCGGGGGAGAATTTCGAGAACGGAAAACGGCCGAGCGAGTTCGGTTTTCGCAAACCGAATCGGCCCGGCCGTGTGGAGAGCAGATCCTCGGGAGAGGTCAGGTCAGGAAAGAAGACGTTTCCAGCCGGTTTCAGGCCTCGTCGCCTGCGGTATCGGGAACGATCTTGCCTTCAATGATTTCCTTGAGGGCCACATCGGCGGCGCCCATCCGGGGCTCGACTTCAACGAGCGGGGAGCGTCCCTGGTTGAGTTGTTTCACTCGGCGGGAGACCATGTTGATCAGAACCGGGGGCTCGGTGATCACCTTGGACGCTTCTTCGACTAGATCGGTTCTCATGTCAGTAGATCCGGGGCCCCGGCTGGGTTGGTTCGGTACCGATGAGCCGGGGAAAGCGACGATGTTCGAAGCGGCGGCCATGGGTCCGGGGCGTCAGATAAAGGGTGGTAACTCGGTAAGCGGCAAAAATCAGCCCGTCTCGGCACAGGCGGAACCGCCCTTTGCGCTTAGCACAACTTCAACAAAATTCAAACAATTTGTCCCGGTTCGCCCCGCTCGCGAAAGCTGGCGGGACACCGGGACGAGCGTTCGAGACCCCCGATGCGGGTGGTCCCGGACAAGCCGGATCAGCCGATGGCGGCGATGCGCTTCGTGTAGAGGCTCTTCAGGCGGCTGGCCGAATTGGGATGAATCACCCGGCTGCGACCTGCCTTGTCGGCGGCCGAGGCGAGCTGGTTGAGAGCCTCCTGGGCCGCCTTGGCGTCGCCGGACTCGATGGCGGTGACCACGCGCTTGCGATAGGTCTTCACGCGCGATTTGAGCGTCTTGTTCCGCAGCGTCTGACGCTGGGTCTTGCGCACGCGTTTGAGAGCGGATCGGGAATTGGCCATCGTGGAAAAGGAGGGGTGTCTGCGTTCTGAATTTCTGCCGTTGAAAAATCGGCCCGGAATGTATAACCGCGCGTTTTCCTGTCAAGCGGCGAATCTGGATCGGGGCGAAGGGGATTTTCGCTCAACCTCGATTCGCAGGCGGCCCCTGGAGCGGGAGGTTCACGATGTAGACCCGGGCGCCGCGACCGACGAGGTTGTAGAGATCGATGACGTCGCGTGACCGCATCCGCACGCAGCCATAACTGGCCGGGGTGCCGATGGTTCGCTCCTCCGGGGTCCCGTGGATGTAAATGTAGCGACCGAAGGCGTTGGCGTTCTGCGGCTCGGTGCCCTCCAACCAGAGAATGCGCGTGACGATGGGATCGCGACCCGGAGAATTGACGGCGACCACCTCGCCGGTGGGCATCCGGTCTTTGAAGACGGCTCCGGGAGGCGCACCATCGCCGATCTTCTTGGCGACCTTCATTGCTCCCATCGGGGTGCGGTTGCTGTTGGGTTGGTCGCCGAGCCCGAATTTCGAGGTCGAGATCGGATACTCGCGGATGCGTTCGCCGTCGCGATAGAGCGCCATCCGCTGCTCGGGCACGGAGATCTCCATGACGTGGCGGTTGTCGGTGAGGCAGGAGGGCAACAGGCAGGCGGCGAGTCCGGCGGTCACCAGGCGGAGTAGCAGCTTCATCATGGCGGGGAAGGGAGGTCGTTAAGATACCCGGAAGATCAGGAAATGCCAGCAACGGTGCGGGTTGGCGCGCGCTTGCGGGAGCGGATTTCGCTGGCGTTCGTTGATGGCTCGCTTACTTTCGATTCCGAAACCCGTGGACCTCGGCACCAACGTTCCGCCTCTCATGAAACACCGCGCTTTTTTCGCCTCGATCCTGCTGGCGACCGGGATCGTTTTCGCACCGGGGGCGGGTGGCCTGCGCGCCCAGGAGATTCCCGAGGACCTGCTGGAGGACGAGCACGTCCGGGAGGAGTTCGGCGTCAACAGTTTCACCGCGCCGTCGATCCGCAAGATTTTCGAGGACCTCGACCGGCTCCGGCCCTTGCCCTATGAAAAGCTCAAGCGCGAAATTCCGCAGAAGACGCCCAAGGATCGCACCCGCCTGGCACTGACGCTCGGCGGGCTCATCGCCGATGGGTTCCTGGTGGTGGAGTCGGAAAAACTTCTCGATCTCGAGCAGGTCGGCCGCGCTCTCTGGAAACACGCCCAGGTGCTCGGAGCCGGGACCCGGCTTTCGCGCCACACCAAGAGCCTGCTCGAACACAGTGCGCTCGGCGAGTGGGGTGAACTGAAGGGTGAACTCGCCAAGACCCAGAAGGACGTCGAGGCCGAGATGGTGCTCCTGCGCGATGTCGATGCCGCCCACCTCATCAGTCTCGGTGGCTGGCTGCGCGCTTTCCAGATCGCCTGCGTGGCGGCGCTGGAGGATTACCATCCCGACAAGACCCAGGTCCTGGCCCGGCACGACATCGCCGATTATTTCTACCAGTCCCTGCAGACTCTGGAGCCGCAGGTGCAGGAGCTGCCGCATATCCAGCAGCTCGCCGCCGGGTTGGAGCAACTGGGAGTGATGCTGGATGTTCCCGAGACCAAGACCTTCACGGCAGCCGAGGTGCAGATCATGAAAGGAAAGATCGATGAACTGATGACCATCGTCGATCCCAGCTCCGGCGCTGCTCCCGCCCGGCCTGTCTCCGCCGAGCAGCCGGTCGGTGCCGTGCCCACGCCCCCGGCCGGCGTGGCGGGTAATTGACGCGGGAAGATGGCGGGTCAATCGCCCGCGCTTTCGTGGAACAGCAGACCCGCCCGTCGTCGCGCGTGGCCGCCTCCCGGCAGGTTGACCTTGGCCGCCGGGGCACCTTTCGCCGGGAGAATGGCTCGGAC
>JAUIGT010000471.1 GCA_030432615.1 Verrucomicrobiia bacterium | reverse complement strand
CACGGGCGGCAATCAGGGCGAGACCATTTCCGGCGGAGGCGGCATCGACCTCATCGACGGACGGGGCGGCAACGACATCATCTTCGGCGAAGGCGAGAACGACGAGATCAGCGGTGGCGGCGGCAACGACACCATCAACGGAGGACCCGGCAACGACATCCTCAACGGCGACGGTGGTCGCGACGCCTTGGTCGGAGGCTCGGGAACCGACACGCTCGATGGCGGCCCCGGTCTCAATACCGAGGACCCGAACGGCGCCGACACTTCGTGGGTGCCCACCGACACACCGCCAGCTGTCTCCCAGACGGATCCGTTGACCAGTCTCCAGATTCTGCCGCACCTCAGGCCCGTGATCCAGGGAGACCGATTCCAGATCGCTCAGGGAGCCACGGGCACCTTTGCTCCGCTGACCAACGATGTCGATCCCGAGGGCGGCCTGTTGGAGGTCTTCCGGGTGATTGCCCCGGTTCTCGGGACCGCGACCGCCGCCGAGATTGTTCCGGGAGGAGGATTCACGGCTCTGTCCTACACGACCCCGGGCCCCAGTTTCGTGGGCCTGATCAAGGTCGGCATCCTGGTCACCGATCCTGACGGAAGTCTCAGGCTCGAGACGGTGATTTTCGACATTTCCTGAGGCGGTTGCCGGGCATCAGCGCCCGCCAACGGTCAAAAACGGCCGCCCTCACGCCTCCCTCCCTTCCATCCAAGGAATCCCGGGCAATGGAGGAGCCGGTAACGCAGGTGGCGAAAAACCTTTACGCAAATAATTGGGACGGCTTCGCGTCCCGATTTTTCCATTCACAAGTTGACTAAAATTTTTGTGTGCCTTATGAGGCTCATACCTCCGAAATCACCCCAGAACAGGAGGAATTTTAAAATCTTTAGCCAACATGTGCATAACTTTTTGGAGATGCTGGAATGCTTGTCGGCCAATGGTCGCCATCGGAGTGGTGACCTTCGCTCTTTCCGCGCGGGGAGAGGAGGGGGATCGCTACCTGACTCTCCAGGGAGCGATCCAGGCGGCGTTGGCGAACAATACCGACGTCAAGATCGAGCAGATCAATGAAGGCATCGCCTTTGATCGAATTGCCTTGGCGGCGAGCATCTTCGATCCGGAGCTTCGCGGTTCCTATCGCTACGAGAACATCGACCGGCCACAGAATCGGCAGGACCTGGTGGCGACCGGCGGCGGAGACCTCCTGCTCGACGAACCGCGAATCTTCGAGGAGCGGAATCACCGGTTCGACTCGGGCATCGGCAAGAAGACCCCGTGGGGGACCGACCTGGAATTGGGCACGACCTGGTCTCGTCTCGACAACACGCTGAACCGTGACGTGCCGCCCTCGCTGTTCAACCCGGAGTACACCACGTTCACCGGCCTGACCGTCACCCAGCCTCTGCTGCGGGATTTCGGGCCCAACGTGAATCTCACGTCGATCCAGATTGCCCGCACCGAGGCGGAGATCGCCTCCTTCAACTGGCTCGGGCAGGTGCAGGCGACCGTGGGCGGGGTGGTGAAGCGCTACGTGGACCTGGCGGCGGCCTATCGCAGTCTCGGGGTTCGCGACGAAGCCATCGAGCTGGCCCGAAAGCTGGTCGAGGACAATCAGGCCCGCCGCGACCAGGGGCAAATGACGGATGTCGATGTCCAGGAGGCGGAAGTGGCGGTGTCCATCCGACAGGAAGAGCGCATCGCGGCGGAAACCGACTACGTGGAGCGTCTCAATGCGCTTCGCGTCCTGATCAACCCGGTCGAGGACCCGACCAAGGGCGGTCGCATCGTGCCGACCACCCCGTTTTCGACCTGGGTGCCGGAAATGGACAAGGAGGAGTTGATGGCGATGGCCAAGGAGAACCGGGACGACTACGAAGTGGCGCGGTTGGAACTGGAGCGCGAAGAGAGCAGGGTCGAGTACGCGCTCAACCAGAAGAAGCCCCGGCTCGACCTCCAGGCCAGCGTCGGCTCCTACGGCCTCGATGGTGATTTCGACGGCACCTACCGGAATTCCTTCGACGGCCAGGGACCCGAGTGGTCCGTCGGTTTCCAGGTTTCGATTCCACTCGGAAATCGTCAAGCGAAGCAGCAGTTGGCGATCGCCCGCAAGCAGGCCGAGCAGGCCCGGCTGAAGGAAGCGCGGCTCGACCTGGTGGTGGCGCTGGAGATGGACACGGTGCTGACGCGTATCGAGACCGCCTCCCAGCGCCTGGAGACGGCCAAGAAGACTTCGGAGCTTTCCCAGTCCTTTCTCGAATCGGAAAGTCAGCGCATGAAGGAAGGGAAGAGCACGAGTTTCCAGGTACTCGAAAAACAGACCGAACTCTCGGCCGCTCGGACGCGGGAACTGATTGCCGCCGCGGATCTGCAGAAGGCCATCGTCGATCTCTGGGTGGTCACCGGCACGGTGCTCGATCAATACAACGTGATGGTTTCTCATCGGGACGGGGCACCGGATGAGAAGGGGTATGTCCCGCTGGAAGTGTCGGTGGAAAAATGACAGGCAACCAATCCTCGCGAATATCCGGCAGCTCTTTCTCCCATTTCTTCATGAAATTGTTTCCCCGACTGTTCGCGATGGTCGCGATCGGAGTCGCCGCATCTCCCGTGACCGGTGCCGAGATCGAAGGCACCGTCCTGCCGTTCAAGTCCGTGACCGTCAGTTCGCCGGTCGAGGAGATCATCGCCGAGATTCCGGTGGAGGAAGGCGATGCCATCCAGAAAGGCGAAGTCCTGGCAGAGCTGCGGAGCGAGCAGGAGAAGCTGGAACTCGAGCGCTACGACAAGCTGATGCAGCGAGCGAAATTCGAGGCCGATGCGGCGCAGCGGCTCTTCGAGAATGGCTCGGGCACCGAATCGGAGGCCATCGAGAGCCGGACCGAACTGGATCGGCTCGAATCGGAAAAAGCCCTGGTCGAATTACGGCTCAAGGAAAAGACCATTCGCTCGCCGATCACCGGCATCGTGGTCGATAAGTTCCTGGAGGCCGGTGAATCGGTCGAGCAGATCGAGGATATGTTTGAAATCGTTGATATCGAGCGGGTTTACATTCGTTTTTACCTCGATGCGAGATACCTGAAAACCTTGAAGCTCAGCCAGGAACTGCCGGTGACCTTTCCTCTTCTGGGCGAAGATTCCTTTGCGGCGAAGGTGGATTTCGTGGATTCCCGAATCGATCCGGCCAGTGGCCTGGTGGAAGTGAAATTGCTTGCCCAGAACCCGGAAAAGATCATCAAGGCCGGCATGCGCGCCTACCTGGAGCTGCCGGACATCGAGGGAGCCAACTGAATTTCGATCCCGAGTCGCCCCGATGCATCCGCTCCATCAACAGATCCAGCGACTGAAGACCTTCTCCGGGGCTCCGGGCGAGTTCTGGATCGAACTCTTGCGGCAGCTGACCGAGCTGGCCGAGGCCGAAGCATCCACCATGATGCGGATGCCCGACCTGAGTGCGGGACGGGATTGGCAGCCGCTCTCCCGGGAAAACGGGGGGATCGGGCCATTTTCGGAGTCATGGCGGTCCCTGGCCGACCGGGCCGCCGAGCATGGCATGGCTTCGAGTGGTCACGAACTCGCGGTGTCTCTCGATGCGGACGGAAAACCCGCCGCGGTGGCGCTTTTCCGCCTGTCGGACGGGACGGATGCGACATCGACCGGGCTCATGCTCTGCGCCTACTCGGACCTGCCGGATTTCTTTCTCCGCAACAAGTCGGTGAATTCCGGGGACCAGAAAGCCGCCCGGTTCGCCACGGTGCTGGACCTGGGGCTGGCGCTGCAGTCCAGCGACAAGTTCGGACAGAGCGGTATGCAACTCTGCAATGAGCTGGCCTCCCGTTTCGAAGCCGATCGGGTTTCCCTGGGCTGGTTGCGGGGACGGGCGATCAAGCTGGCCGCGATCAGCCACACCGAGAAGATCGAGGGCCGTACCGAGATCGTCTCCGAACTGGAGCCGGTCATGGAAGAGGCGATCGACCAGGACGACGAGATCGTCTATCCCACCCGCGAGAAGACCACGCAGATCGATCATCATCACAAGCGGTTCACGCAGAAACACCTCAGCGAGAATATCGCCTCGGTGCCTCTGCGGGAACGGGACCGGCGGGTCGGGGTGCTCACCCTGGAACGAAAATCGCGCCCTTTCACCGAAGACGAGATCGAAGTGCTGCGCCTGGCGAGCGATTTCCTGGGACCCATCCTCAGCGAGAGCGAGGTTCGCAGCCGCTGGTTCGGATCCCGCTGGGCGGCCGGTATGCGCAAATCGGCGGCCAAGCTGCTCGGCTTCGAAAATACCTGGTGGAAACTCTTCGGGGTTTTCCTGGCGGCGCTCCTCATCTTCCTCTTCCTGTTCAAGATCGAGCACAAGGTGAAGGCGACCTTCGTGCTCAAGAGCACCGCGACGGCCCAGATCCCGGCCCCGTTCGACGGTTTCATCAGCGACGTTCATGTGCAGGT
Source organism: Verrucomicrobiia bacterium (assembly GCA_030432615.1). Taxonomy (GTDB): domain Bacteria; phylum Verrucomicrobiota; class Verrucomicrobiia; order Verrucomicrobiales; family DEV007; genus JAEUHH01. Next base: position 500 of record JAUIGT010000471.1, on the reverse strand, counting down.
CGGGGAGCATGTCGAGACAGGCGAGGAACTGGTCAGTCTCGATGTCAGTGATCTGCTGCTCCAGGAGGCGGAGACCCGGGCCGAGGAACAACGCTACCTCGGCGAGGCCCGCAGCGCCGAAGCGGCCGAGCGACCCTCGCTGATGCAGATCGCCGGCTACCAGTCCGCCCAATCCCGGGCACGGCGCGACATCGTGAAGCACCGGATGGAACAGGCCGCGGTGACCGCGCCATTCGATGGAATCGTCGTCGAGGGCGACCTCCGAGAGAGAATTGCGGCCCCGGTGCAGCGGGGCGAACTCCTGTTGCGATTGGTGAAGATCGAGGGGCTCTACGCCGACCTCAAGATCGAGGAGAAGGACATCGTCTACCTCGAGGATGGCGCGACCTGCCAGATGGCGTTCACCAGCCTGCCGGAACGGCGCTTTGATGGAAAGATGGCCCCGTTGGATCCGGTGCCCGAATCAACCCAGGAAGGGACCGTGTTCCGGCTCCGGGCGG
>JAUIGT010000470.1 GCA_030432615.1 Verrucomicrobiia bacterium | reverse complement strand
AGTTTCCCTTTTTTCGAGTCGGGCATGGAAAGGCGATTTCGATTGGGGAAAAGCCGCCCGCTCTGGTAGCCTCGCGGTGTGAAACTCGCCGCCCTGAGACGCTTTCGGTATCATGCGCTGATTCTGGTCGGCGTGCTGATTGCCTGGGTGAGTGCAGATCTGTGGTGGCATGATTCCGGACGACAAGAGCTCGCATCCCTCTTCAACATCAACTTCAGTTCCCATAGCCCGGCGACCCTGGGGTTAGCCGACCCGCCCAGTGCCCGGCTCCTTCGCTTCCTCGACTCCAATATCTTTCCGGATTGGGGCTTCTGGTATCGACGAAAAACGAGCCCTTTTCGCCTGAGAACCGATCCGGAAGGCACACCCTATTTTCCAGCTTCCTTTTCAAGAGCCCATGAGCGGTCCGATGATCTCTTCACCTACTCGGGGGTGTTGCGCCACTTGGGTGAGCCTTCCCTGTTCCGGAGCCTCGACTCGAAGTCGGGCACGGATAGCTTCCGCCTGACAGTGGTTCACGCTCAGGGCACCCATTTTTCCTGCCGAGTCACGCATGGAAACGCCCATACCATCGTCGTCACATCTCGTTGCGACACGAATGGAGATGCTCTCACCCGTTTCGAAACAAGTCTCCCTGAGAGCGCTTGGAAAAGGATTTCGACCGTCGTGCGTCAGCCGGATTTCTGGGCGGAATGGACGGAGGACGAAGTAGCGATCTTTGAAAGTATTCGAGGGCAGCTCAAATGGATTCTCGAATGGCGTTCAGGATCTCGCTATGAGGTCTTGATGACTTGGTCGCCCGATATCTTGGCCTTTGGATTCGGCGAGGGTGGCTCGCCAACCAATGTTCGCGATTTCGAGAATTACTTGGATCTCGCAAAAACTCTGGCTACTCACGGCGCTCTTCCAACAACTTCGTCCGGCGAAAGAATCGAATTCCTCAGCCCGATCAACTTTCAGTATCCCAATCTCAGCGATCCGTTCTCCGCTCCCGCTCTCTGAGAGAAGGTCTTACTACGCCGCCACCGTCCCCAGCATCCGCTCGATCTCGCGGATGAGGACGCTGAGCTCGACGGGCTTGCCGATCACCGGACAATTCCCGCCGGCAATGTGGGCGAGGCTGCCGGCCTCATGCGCCAGTGCGGTCAGCATGATGACCGGGATGCGGCTGAGATGGAAATCGGCCCGCAGTTCGGCGAGCACGTCGCCGCCGTCCTTACCTGGCATCATCACGTCGAGGAGAATCAGGTCCGGATTCAGACGCTGAATCGTGGCGTGGGCCCGCATCGAATCGTTCTCCTCCCACGTTTCATAGCCGAACTTCGCCAAGGCCCGAGCCAACAGGTTGGTCAGGTTGGGATTGTCATCGACAAGGAGAATGCGGCCCTTCATGGCAACTGGTGGAACGATCAGCGGAGACTTCCGAAACTCCAACTATTCATTAAAATAACAATAAATACAATAATTTTGAAACCAGCCCGACCAACCTGAGGCAAAGAAATTACAGAAAGAATTTATTTGACGAAAATTATGGTTTTTGATATTTGTTTCTGCGAATCGATTCATTTTCCGCATGCCCACCGCCGTCCAGTTCCACGCCGCCACTCGCCAACTGCTCGTCCAGCTCGACGGACCCGTCTTCGGCGCCCCCCATGCCGCAGCACTGGAGGGTGAACTCCTGGGCTACCTCGATCAGCCCATCGATGCCGTTTCCCTGGATTTCGGCCGGGTCGAGGACATCGACAGCGAAGCCGTTCAAGCCCTCGCCCACCTGCGCGGCCGGCTCGCCTCCTCCGCCGAGCGAGGCCGATTCGCCCTCGAGAATGCCAGCCCCGCAGTCCGGAGCGTGCTCGACCTGCTCGGCTGGGAACGACTTTTCCGCATCGCCGACGCCGCTTCCGTCGCCGATGCCGGCGCCGCGTCTTCGGCTTCCTGACGCGGCGCCGCCTCCTTTCAGTCCGTGACAGGGCTTTTCAAGCCGTGCCGGTCCGGACAACACTCCGATTCCGTCCCCCGGAACCCCGGAATTCTCCCCTCCTCTCCGAGCTGCCGGTCACTCCACCGCGATCACCGCTTTTCGCAGCTCTGGAGCAGCAATCACGTCGGAAAACCGCGCCGGCACCTCCGCCAGCGTCATCCGGTGCGTGATCCACGGCGTGGTATCGACTTCCCCGCGCTCGATCGCTCCGATCACCTCGCGGAAATCCGATCCCGTCGCGTTCCGACTCGACATCAGAGTCAGTTCCCGCCGATGAAAATTCGGATCGTCGAACCGGACCTCTCCCTGGAACAGGCCCACGAAAACAATCCGCCCCCCGTGCGCCGCGAGATCGAAGGTGCCCATCATTGAACCCGCATGCCCGGTGGCATCGAAGATCGCCGTGGGCAACTCGCCGCAACCGCTCAGGTCCCGCAGGGCGGATTCGAGAGGGTCAGGTCCGCCACTCAACAGGGTCATATCGACGCCCAGGCCCTCCCGACAGAACGCCAGCCGATTCGCCGATAGGTCCGCCACCGCGACGCGGCGTGTCTTCGTCTGCAGGAACTGGATCACGCTCATCCCGATGGGCCCGGCTCCGATGACGAGGGCGAATTCGTCCGGCTCCACCCGGGCGCGCTCGACCGCATGCCGACCGATGCAGAGCATTTCCACCAGCGCGAGTTGCTCGGTGGTGAGCGTTTCCGACCGATGCAGTTTTTCGACCGGGACCGCGATGACCGGCCGCATTCCCCCATCGCAATGGACGCCGAGGACCCGGAGATGCTCGCAACAGTTGGTCTTTCCTCGAAGCGACGCCGGGCTGGCGGGGTCGTGCAGATACGGTTCCACCGCGACATTGTCACCGGCAATCAGGCCGCTGCCCTCCGGAGCCGAAATCACCTCGGCCCCGAGTTCGTGGCCGAGAATGCGCGGGTATTCGAAGAACGGCTGCCGCCCGTGAAAGGCGTGGATGTCGGTCCCGCAGACGCCGATGTGCCGGATCCGGATCAGCGCCTCGCCCTCGCGGGCGACCGGAATCGGGGCGTTGGAAACCTCGAAACGCCCGGGTTCCGCGAGCACGATCTGGAGTTGGGTATCGTCGTTGTCGTCCATGGATGATTCCGTCCGCCAATGGAAGCGAAGGCGCGTCAAAGCCAAAGGAAAAAGATGAGGAAATCCAGGCGAGCAGCAGGAGGCGAGCAACACTGGTTCACCCCTTGAATCCGCCTCTCTACGCCCCTCCGGGGCTCCTTGGTTTATTGCCCGTCCCTCCCCCGGGTTCCGCTTCGCTTCACCCAGGGCTACCTTCTTGTCGCCCCTCCGGGGCTCTCCGACGGTTCCCGGTTCCCGGTTCACGCTCCCCCCACATTTCCCCTTTCCATCGCCGGCCATCACACGAAAGTTCCGGCCTCCGCGTTCCGAGTTCCGCGTTTCTCTCCCTTGCCCTGGTACCTACTGCTCCCGCTTTGCGCCGCCGCGATCTACGCGTTCAGTTCCCTGCTGATCAAGCGGGGCCTGGTCCAGGGCGTCACCATGAACCAGTCCTTTCACTGGACGAATCTCGCCGTCGGACTGGTCTTCACTCCCCTGTTGCTGCTGGAGACGCAGGAGGTTCGGTGGGAACTGTGGTGGCACCCGGCCCTGGTGACCTGCGCCTTTTTTCTCGGCACCTGGCTGACTTTCCTCTCCATCCGGCTCGGCGACGTCTCATTGGTGACGCCGCTGATGGGAACCAAGGTCGTGTTCGTCGCCCTCGGAATGGTGGTCATGGCGGGGACCGTCCCCCCGCTGGCGCTCTGGATCGCGGCGGCGCTCACCGCGACCGGGATTTTCCTGATGGGGGCCGGCGATTTCGGGAAACAAGCGGCCGGTCATGCCTCGGCCGTGGCCACCGCCCTGCTCAGCGCGGCGGTCTTCGGCGTCTGCGATGTGCTGGTGCGGATGTGGTCGGAAAGTTTCGGCGCCATGACCTTTCTCGCGCTCTCCTCGATGGGCGTTGCCCTCATCTCCGGAATCATCTGGCTGATCCAGGGACGCCCCTCGCTGAAACTGCCGATAGGCTCGTCCAAGTTCGCGCTCAACGGCGCGGTGCTCGTCGGCCTGCAGGCGATCATGATGGGCCTGGCACTGAGCTATTTCGACGACGCCACCGGTATCAATGTCGCCTACGCCTCGCGTGGCCTCTGGGCCATCGTCCTGGTGGGGCTGGTCGGACCGCGCTTCGGCAATCACGAGCGTCACCACTCCGGCCGCGCCTTCGGCTGGCGCGTCGCGGGAACGCTGCTGCTCACGGTCGCCATCGTGCTCGCGGTCCTGGCGCGGGCACGGGTGGCGAGTTGAGTTCGACAGGATCGACGCTTTCCCGGTTCACTTCGAGAAATCGAAGGCGCCGCCTTCGACCGTGCTGCGCACGTAGACCTTGCCATCGGCCAGCGCGGGGGTGCTCCAGCACTTGCCGTCAAGCACGTCGGCGCGCGAGATCTCGGCGTAGGCGTCGGGCTTGGCCTCGACGAGGACGATCTCCCCGGCATCGGAAAGCGCGACCAGAGTGCCGCCGGCGGTGAGGATCACGTTGCCGGGGCCGAAGCCTTCCTCGGCCCACTTCTGTTCACCGGTCCGGATGTCGATGCAGGCCAGCGGTCCCTCGCCGTATTTCTTGAAGCTGAACATCCCGTAGAGATAGCCGTCCTTCACCACCGGAGTGCTCCAGTGATTGATGTTGTCGTTCTCGGTGCGCCAGATCTCGGTCGAGGTGAACTTGTCGCCCTCCTTGGCGATCCGGTAGGCACCACCGCCAACCCCGTAGCCGGCCGAGCAGTAGACGATGTCTTCGTAGACCACCGGCGAAGCCGCCGTGGAAACCTTGAACGGGTATTCCTGGCGCCAGAGTTCCTCTCCGTCCTCGACCGCGCAGCCCACGAGCCCTTCCTGGGTAAAGAAGATCACCTGGCGCGTCCCGAGCAGGTCGGCGACGATCGGCG
>JAUIGT010000469.1 GCA_030432615.1 Verrucomicrobiia bacterium | reverse complement strand
GAGTTCGCGGACGAGGCGACCGCTGCCGCAGGCGGGTTCGAGGACGGAGCCGGGTCTGCCGTTTTTTCCGAGACCGTGGCGCTGATGCATCACTTCGAGGAAGGTCGCCTCCGTGGCGGTGTCCTCGTCGAAAACGATGTCGTAGTAGTGCGGCGTGTCGTACCAGTCGCGCTCGTCCATGGGAGCACTGGAGCCCAGGGCGACGAGTTTGTCACCTGCCGCCGCGAACGGAGGCCACCGCTGGGGTGGCGGCCTTTTCTTCCGCGCCGGGCTGGTTGCCATTGGAGCCTTCGGGAAGTCGATCCACTCGCACGGTCACCTGCATGGCGCTCTTGCCGCTGCCGTAGTAAGTGCCGGTGACGGGAGCCACGTCGCGATAGTCGCGACCGGTGGCGAGGAGGACGTAGGTGTCATCGACGACCTTGTTGTTGGTGGGATCGAGACCGATCCAGCCGAAGCCGTCGATATAGACCTCGACCCAGGCATGGGAGGCCTCGGAACCCCGCAGGTGGTGGTCCCGGGTGGCGTCGAAGAAGTAGCCGCTCACGTAGCGGGCGGGAATGTCGATGGCACGGCACAGCGCGACCATGGCATGGGCGAAATCCTGGCAGACGCCGGTGCGGTTCCCGATGACTTCGCTGGCGTGGGTGGAGACGGTGGTCAAGCCGGACTCGTAGCGGTAGTTCCGGAAGATGTGCTCCATGATGGCGTAGCTGGTCTGGAAGACGTCCGCGGAATCTCCCTGGATATCGAGCGCCTGTCGCCAGATCTCGGGGGTTCGCTCGATGTAGCCGCTGTCCTGGAGATGGATGTGGCACTCCTCGAGGAAGCGGCAGCGTGGCAGGTCGGTATGGAGAAATCCGTAGGGCAGGGCGTCGAAATCGACCTTGGGCCGGGTGATCACTTCGGCGCGGCTCTCGATGAGGAGACGCTGGTGAGGGCGGGGAATCTCGAAGCGGTGAACGCGGTTCACGTTCAGGTCCTCGTAGTGAGTCAGCCGGCAGGCGGGCAGGACGGAGAGAAACGCGTATTCACAGGTTTGCCAGCGGGTGTCCGGCGGGCTGAGACGCACCTCGTTGACGCTGTCGGAAACCGGCGCGGAATAGTGGTACTCGGTGCGATGAAATACGCGAAGACGCATCGGTGAACTATTGCTGCTGTTGCTGCTGCCACTGGAACTGCCAGGCCTCGGGGCGGGCCACGTTCTGGACTTCCGAGGGCAGGAGCACGTAGGTCTCGAAGACCTGCTGGCCGATGAGGTTGAGCTGCTGCTGGAGTTCGTCGATGAAACGGTGGAGTCCGGTGCTCCAGACATTCTCGACGCTGGAGAAATTCAGTTGGGCGAGAATGCTGCCGGTGATCCGCTCGGCCTCGTTGGAAAAGGCGCCGGCCGGCATTCCGGAGATGGCGTGCAGGATGCGGTCGAGTTCCCGCAAACAGAAGCGCACCGAGCGCGGGAAGGAGGGGGAGAAGAGGAGAAAGCCCATCACGTTCTGCAGGGTCACCTCCCCGCGGAATTCCGCCCGGAATGCCGAGAAGCCCGAGCAGGACCGCAGGGCCGAGGCCAGTTGGGAACGCTCGGGCTCGCCGGCGTAGGTCAGCATGTCGAGAATTCGGCTGGTCTTGTCGGCGCGTTCCAGGAACTTGCCGGCCTGGACGAAATGCCAGCCTTCGTCGTGGAGAATGGTCGCGTCGATGAGCCCCTCGAAGAGCAGGCAGAACTTGATCACCTCCCGGTAGAGCCCCTCCGGCTGCAATCGCCACAGTTCCTCGGCCTCGCCGGACTGCATGAAGAGGTGGATGGAATTGAGTTCCAGCCACATTTCCTCGGAGATCTGGTCGCGTACCATGCGCGCGTTTTCGCGGGCCAGGGCGATGCATTGGCGGATGCTGTCGGGATTGGCCTCGGAGAAGGTGATGAAACTTCCGACATCGAGATCGTCGTCGGTGGCATCCCGGGCCTCGCGGAACGATTCCTCGGTGCAGGTGGCGTAGAGAATCGGCCGCCAGATCTCCTCGTTGTCGTCGTCGGCGGCGTCGAGGGCATCGTAGCGGCAGACATCGACGAGGCGGGCGAGATTTTCGGCTCGCTCCAGGTAACGGCTGAGCCAGTAGAGACTGTCGGCGACGCGGGAGAGCATGGGGGAGATAAGAAGGAGGGAGGGGAAAGCGAACTACGGTCAGCGATGGAGCACCCAGGTGTCCTTGCTGCCGCCGCCCTGGGAGGAATTGACGACGAGGGAGCCCTTGCGCAGGGCCACGCGGGTGAGGCCGCCCGGGATGATTTCCACGTCCTCACCATAGAGGATGAAGGGGCGCAGGTCGATGTGGCGTCCCTCGATCTCGTGATCCTCGCAGATGGTGGGATGCCGCGAGAGCGAGACCACGGGTTGGGCGATGAAGTTGCGCGGGTTCTCCTTGATCTTGGCGGCGAATTCCTCGCGCTCGGCCGAGGTCGAGGTCGGGCCCATCAGCATGCCGTAGCCGCCGGATTCGTTGGCGGCCTTGACCACGAGCCGGGCGAGGTTTTCGAGCATGTATTTCTGGTCGTCCTCGCGCCAGGCAAGGTAGGTGGGCACGTTCTCGAGGATGGGATCCTGGTCGAGGTAGTAGCGGATCATGTCCGGGACGTAGGCGTAGGTGACCTTGTCGTCCGCCACCCCGGTACCGACTCCGTTGGCGAGGGCCACGTTGCCCCGCAGGTAGGCGTCCATGATGCCGGGCACGCCGAGGACGCTGTCCTCGCGGAAGACCATCGGATCGAGAAAGTCGTCGTCGAGGCGGCGGTAGATGACATCCACCTGCACCAGTCCCTTGGTGGTCCGCATGTAGACGTAGCCGTCCAGCACGATGAGGTCGCGGCCTTCCACGATCTCGATGCCCATCTTGCGGGCGAGAAAGGTGTGCTCGAAATAGGCGCTGTTGTAGACGCCGGGAGTCAGCAGCACGCAGACGGGTGTCTGCCCCGGTCGCGGCGAGACATGCTGCAGGGTCTTGAGCAGCAGTTCCGGGTAGTGATCGACCGGCCGCACGCCGTAGTGGCGATACATCCGTGGAAAGGCGCGCTTCATCGCTTCCCGGTTTTCCAGGAGGTAGGAGACGCCCGAGGGACAGCGGCCGTTGTCCTCGAGGACAAGGTAGCGGCCCTCGCCGTCGCGGATGAGGTCGGTCCCGCAGATGTGGATGTAGATGTCCTTGGGGACATCGACGCCCAGCATCTCGGGTCGGTAGTGGGCCGCCGTCTTGACGACATCCTCGGGGATGACGCCGTCCTTCATGATGCGTCCCTCGTGGTAGATGTCGTGGAGGAAGAGGTTGAGGGCGATGATGCGCTGGGTCAGGCCCCGCTCGATGGTCTGCCACTCGGCGTCCGGAATGATGCGCGGAATCAGGTCGAAGGGGAAGATCCGCTCCGTGCCGCGGTCGTCCCCGTAGACGGTGAAGGTGATGCCCTGTTCCAGGAAACCGCGATCGACGCGGCGCTGCTTCTCGGTCACTTCCGCCTCGTCCAGGCGGTCGAACCGTTCGAGGAGGGCTTCGTAGTGAGGAAACACCTCGCCGCGTTCAGCGGCGAACATTTCGTCGAAGAAGGATTCTTTCTGATAGGATTGAAACATCGAGCAGAGGGAAACGATCCCCATCTAAAGCATGGTTCATGCCAGCGAAAGGCCTGCAGACCTGATGTCAAGGGACGCTGTGTGATTCCTGTCCGAATGGCGTCGCTGATTGTCGGCGAAGCGGTTTCCGGTTGGTTTCGTGAAAGCCCTGTGGCATGTCCTTGTCATGTCCGATTTCGCTTCCTCCGCCCTCGCCGACGCGCCCACCCGCCATCCTGGTCTTCGCCGCTGGGTCGCGGAAATGGCGGAACTCTGCCGACCGGAGGCCGTCGAGTGGGCGGACGGTTCCGATGACGAGTGGGAACGCCTCTGCGGACAACTGGTGGAAAGCGGCACCTTTCGGCCGCTCAATCCCGAGAAGCGTCCCAACAGCTTTCTCGCCCTCTCGGACCCGGACGACGTGGCCCGGGTGGAGGATCGGACCTTCATCTGCAGCCGGCGGCGGGATTCGGCCGGCCCCACCAACCACTGGATGGCGCCGGACGAGATGCGGGGAATCCTCGACGAGAAATTCGACGGCTGCATGCGCGGTCGGACCATGTATGTGGTGCCCTTCTGCATGGGGCCCATCGGTTCCCCCATGTCCATCATCGGGGTGGAAATCACCGACTCGCCCTACGTGGTGGTCAACATGCGGATCATGACCCGGATGGGCGCGCCGGTGCTCGATGAACTGGGCGAGGACGGCGACTTCGTTCCCTGCATGCATTCGGTCGGAAAACCGGTGGCGCCGGGGGAGGAGGATGTGCCTTGGCCGTGCAATCCGGAGAAATACATCGTGCATTTTCCCGGGGAACGCGAGATCTGGTCCTACGGCAGCGGCTACGGCGGCAACGCCCTGCTGGGCAAGAAATGCCTTGCCCTCCGCATCGCCAGCGTCATCGCCCGGGAGGAAGGCTGGATGGCCGAGCACATGCTCATCTCGGGAGTGAAACGGCCCGACGGGAAGAAGCACTACGTCGCCGCCGCCTTTCCCAGCGCCTGCGGGAAGACGAATTTCGCCATGCTGATTCCCCCGGAAAACTATCGCCGGGAGGGATGGGAAGTGACCACCGTGGGGGACGACATCGCCTGGCTGCGGCCCGGCGACGACGGGAAGCTGCGGGCCATCAATCCCGAGGCCGGCTATTTCGGCGTGGCGCCGGGGACTTCGCCGGAGTCCAATCCCAACGCCATCGCCTCGATGAAGGCGAACACCATCTTCACCAACGTGGCCCTGACTCCCGATGACGATGTCTGGTGGGAAGGGCTCACACCGGAGCCGCCCGAAGGCCTGATCGACTGGCGGGGCAATCCGTGGACGCCGGACAGCGGCACCACCGCCGCGCATCCCAACTCCCGTTTCACCGCC
>JAUIGT010000468.1 GCA_030432615.1 Verrucomicrobiia bacterium | reverse complement strand
GTCCCGCGGCGATGTCGTTCACCTCGTCCAGACCGGGGGGCACGTCGCATTGACCGGCGTCGTTGGCTCCCCAGGCGACCACGGTTCCGTCCGGCCGCAACGCGAGACCATGGAGAGAGCCGGTCGCGATCTCACGGGCGGCGGCGGCTGCCGCGGGGAAATCGAGTTGTCCCCGCGAATTGTCGCCCCAGGCGATGACGCCGCCATCCACCTGGACGGCGAGCGCCCACTTGTGATCGGGATCGACCTGCATCGGGCTCTGGCCGATAGCGAGACGCGAGAGGGGAATCATGTCCCTTGGGATCTCGACGAGCGGGCCGGCCTGGTCGAATCCGTCCGGAGCCCGACTGACGATGGTCAGGTTGGCCTGGTTGCGGCGGCCGAAATCCGAGGCCTTGCGTCCCAGCTTGTCACGGAACGAGGCGAAATTTCCCCCGCGTCCGTTCTCGTTGTTCTCGTTCGGGTTGCGGCGGGAGAAGTCGCGGGGCGCCACCTTGTTCGATCCCGGTTCGGGCTGGGGCTGATTCCCCTTTGGAGCCGTGTTCGGCCCCCCCGGGACCGGAGGCGTGGGAACGCCCCGCGGGTTGACGGCCTTTTTCTCGGGACCCGAGGCGGGCGAGGACGACCGGGGTTCCGGCGCTGTCGGAGAGACCGGCTTCTTTTCCTCGACGAGACTGGCCAGTGTTTCCCGGCGTTCCTTTCGTTTCTCCCGATTCAGGGTCCAGAGCACGAGCCCGATGACCACGGGAATGCCGACCAGGCCGGCGACGAGGGGAAAAAGGCTGTTGCGCTTCTTCGGCGCGATCTTGCGGGACGTGGGACGGGACTGGGCAGGGCCTTTCTCCTCCTCCGGCGGCGCCACGACCCGAGCGGCCGAGCGGATCTCGGTGAGTTGGTCGGAAATCTCCGAGGCTCGCTGGAACCGCGATTCGGGCGAGTTCTGCATGGCGTGCAGGACGACTTCGTCGAGCCGGGGATCGAGATCCGGATCCGCCTCCGAAGGCATCGGGAAAGCGCCGCGCGGCAGCTTCCCGGTGAGCATCTGGTACATGACCACCCCGAGCGAGTAGATGTCCGAGCGCCAGTCGACCTCGTGGCTGCCGTCGAGTTGTTCGGGCGCGGCGTAGTCCGGCGTGCCCATGGACAGGTCCGCTTTCGTGAGCGCCGTCTCCGGGTGATCGCCGGTCAGCTTGGCGAGGCCGAAGTCGGCGATCTTCACCCGGCCCTCGGTATCGATGAGAATGTTGGCCGGCTTGATGTCGCGGTGGATGATGCCGCGGTCGTGCGCGTACTGAATGGCGTCACAGACCTGCGGGATCCAGCCGTAGAAATGATCGAGCGTGAGCTGTCCGCCACCGATGAGTTGATGGAGATCGGCGCCCTCGATGTATTCCATCACGAAATAGAGCTGACCGTCGGTCGTTTCCCCGAAGTCGTAGACCGACACGATGTGCGGGTGGCTGAGCTGCGCCATCGACTGGGCCTCGCGTTCGAAGCGCTCCGCGAAGCCGAGTTCGTCGTCGGGAATCGGCGGGAGGATCTTGATGGCGACGAAGCGATTCAGCTTCGGCTGGCGCGCCTTGTAGACCGCTCCCATGCCGCCGGCGCCGATCAGTTCCACGAACTCGTACTGCGGCAGCGCCGCGTTCATGGCCTCCACCGTGGGCGGGACGAAGGGGTGACCGCTCGGGGAAGGCGAAGCGGGGCCGGGACCAGGCGTCTCGGGACGCGATGGGGATTCGTCGCTCACCAGGGAAAAAACCATTATCGCATGATCAAACCCGAAGTCATGCCGCGAGTTACGGTCGATCGGCATCCTCCGCGACCTTCCCGACCGGCCGCGCCTCGGTTTCCAGCGCTTCCTGGTAGTCTTGGCAGAGCCGGGTCATCGATTCGATGAGGGCGGCGTGTTTTTCTTCGCCGTGCAGGCTCCCGGTTTCGCCGGGATCGGTCGTGAGGCGATAAAGCCGCGCATGGGAATACTCGACCATGCCTTTCTCGGCGTTCTCGGGGGCGGGATAGACCTCCCGATATTTGCCCGGCATCATCAGCTTCCAACGATCCTTGCGCACCACCCACGGGCTGTAGAAGAACACGTCGCGGGGCGACTTGGGCGCTTCGCCGGCGAGGTAGGGCCAGACGTCGATGCCGTCGATCTTCCGCTCGGGATCGAGCTTGGCGTTCGCCAGCCCGGCGAAGGTGGGCAGAAAGTCGATCGTGGAGACGATGTCGTCGAGTTGGGAACCGGCGGGAATCCTGCCCGGCCATCGCATCACGCAGGGAACCCGGTGCCCGCCCTCGTAGCGGGTGAACTTTCCGTCGCGAAGCGGATCGGCTTTTCCCCCGTGCGCGCCCATGCTGAGCCAGGGGCCGTTGTCGGAGGTGAAGATGACGAGGGTCCGGTAGTCGAGGTCCGCTTCCGCGATCGCCGCGAGGACCTGGCCCACGCTCCAGTCGAGTTCCTGGACCACGTCGCCGTAGAGCCCGTATTTCGCCGAGCCCGAGAACGGCTCGCTCACGAAGAGCGGCACGTGGGGCATGGTGTGCGGCAGGTAGAGAAAGAACGGATCGTCCCGGTGCTGGCGGATGAACTGGATGGCGCGCTCGGTGTAGCGGCGGGTGAGGTAGCGCTGGTCGGGATTGGTCTCGATGATCTCCCCGTCCTCCATCAGGGGAGGGGGTGGGAAGTCCGCCTTGAAGTCCTTGGGTTTTCCCTCCCACCAACCCATGTCGTTGGAGTAGGGGATGCCGAAGTACTCGTCGAAGCCCTGCTTCGTCGGCAGGAAATCCGGGTGATCTCCGAGGTGCCACTTGCCGATGCAGGCAGTGGCGTAACCTTTCGTCTTCAGGACTTCGGCGATGGTGACTTCGTCCGGGTGGAGGCCTTCGGTTCCTGGTCCGGCGGGCTGGTCGTCCGTTGCACGGGTGGGGAAGAAGACGCCCTTCACCCCGACGCGGTCCGGATAGCAACCCGTCAGCAGGGCCGCCCGCGAGGCCGAGCAAACCGAGGCGGGCACGTAGAAGCTGGTCAGCTTCGCGCCTTCGCGGGCGATGCGATCGAGGTTCGGCGTCTCGAAATCCTGCGCCCCGAAACAGCCAAGGTCCGCGTAGCCCAGGTCGTCGGCGAAGATGAGGACGATGTTCGGTGGACGGTCGTCCTCGTCGGCATGGAGCGTGGGGCCCGGGCCGTGGAGCCAGAGAGCGCCGGCGAGCAAGGCGATCAACGTTGGGCGCAGGTGCTTGGAGGACATCGTGCGGTTTCGGGCCGGGATGGCGTGGGGACGGGGCGGGAGCCCCGTCCTACGGCAGGAGGTTGAGCCGCAACTCTCCCAGTTTCCCGGTAAAGGGAAACTCGCGCGGATACTTGCCGGCGGGATCGTTGGCGTCGTGACCACCGCTGAGGGGATCGAGCGGCGTTTTCTTCAGCGGGCCGTCCACCGTGCGTCCGATGACGGTCTGCTCTCCGGCTTTCACGGTGAGCTTGCCTTCGGCGGTGAGTTCCATCTCGAGGGCGAAGGGCGCTTCGGGGAGAGTGCTCGAATCGGCAATGACGGTTTCGAGTTTTCCCTGGCGGCGGAGCGCCACGGCGGCGGCTCCGGTTTTCTCCTCGAAGTAGAGCGCCCAGCCGTGGGTGACGCCTCCCTGGGCGGCGACAACGCCCTGGCCCGGTTTCTCGATGGTGGTGGCGAGCCGGAATCCCTTGCCGCCGGTGTCGGGACTCTTGTCGAGGACCTCGCCGGCTTGGAAGACGAATTTCTTCTTGTTCTTCGCGATGGGATTCTGTCCGCCGCCGCTCTGCCGATCCCACTTCCACGGTTTCACCAGGGCTCGCTTCGCCCAGGCCTCCCAGTCGGCGGCGAGTTCCGCGACGAGTTCGGGTTTCTCGGCGGCGAGGTCGTGCATCTCGGTGCGATCCTTCGCCGTGTCGTAGAGTTCCCAATCGCCACGGGCGCCGCGGGCCACGAGTTTCCAGTCGCCCTTCCGGAGGGCGCGATTGCCTTCGTGTTCCCAGTAGATCGGGTTCTCGCGCCCGAGGTCATTTCCGGCGAAGGCGGGTGCCAGGGAGACGCCTTCGAGCGGGTGAATCGATTCGCCATCGATGGTCTCGGGATAGTCGGCTCCGGCGAGATCGACGGCGGTCGCCATGATGTCGATGAGGTGAGCCGGTTGGGATTCCAGCTGGTTGCGGCGCGACTCGGGAATGCCGGCCGGCCAGTGGGCGATCAGCGGGGTGGAGATGCCGCCCTCGTGGACGTAGTGCTTGTAGAGTCGGTAGGGGGTGTTGGAGACGTTGGCCCATTCTTCGCCGTAGCCGACATCGGTATCGGCGGCGCCGGGCATGACGCCGCGTCCGTCACGGACCGGGTAGCCGTCGCGGGTCTGGGTGGGGCGCATGTTCGGTTGGAGGTAGTCGTCCGCCAGCGGCGCCAGGGTGGGTTTCTCGGGACGCGGGCCGTCACCCTCCTTCTGGCGACCGTAGTTCTCGGCACAGCCGCCGTTGTCCTGGAGAAAAAGAACGAGGGTGTTGTCGAGCTCGCCGGATTCTTCCAGGGTGTCGATGAGGCGACCGATCGCGCGATCCATGGAGTGGATCATGGCGGCGTAGACTTCCATGCAGCGCGCCTGCCAGGCCTTGTCGGTCTCTTTCTCCCAGTCGCCGACCAGCGGCGCGGGATCCCAGGCGGGATCGATGAGGCCGAGTTGTTTCAGCTTCTCGATCCGGGCCTGCTGGATCGGCCGGTAGCCGTCGTCATACCAGCCTTTGAACTTCGCGATGTCCTCCTCCAGCGCGTGCATCGGCCAGTGCGCGGCGGTGAAGGCGACATAGACGAAGAAGGGATCGTCCTCGCGTTGTGCGTCGTGCTCGCGGATGAAGCGCGAGGCGTGATCGGCGATGGCGTCGGTGTAGTAGTACTGCTCCGGTTGATACTCCGGATCGGCGTAGGGAGAAATGTAGGTGTTGTCGCGGGTCAGGGTGTTGGGATCATAAA
>JAUIGT010000467.1 GCA_030432615.1 Verrucomicrobiia bacterium | reverse complement strand
CGTCCTCGCCGAACGCTACGCCTCCTCCGCCATCCGCGACATCTGGTCGCCGGAGGGCAAGGTCAAACTGGAACGCGAACTCTGGATCGCGGTGATGAAGGCCCAGCGCGACCTGGGGCTCGACATTCCCGAGGAAGCCATCGCCGCCTACGAGCGCGTCGTCGATCAGGTCGATCTCGCCGCCATCGACGCCCGCGAGCGGATCACCCGCCACGACGTGAAGGCGCGCATCGAGGCGTTCTGCGAACTCGCCGGCCACGAACACGTCCACAAGGGCATGACCAGCCGCGACCTCACGGAAAACGTCGAGCAGCTCCAGGTCTACCGCTCCCTCGGCGTCATCCGGCTCAAGACCGCCGCCGCCCTCCACCAGCTCGCGAGCCTGGCGCAGGCCAATGCCGAACTGGTCATCACGGCCCGGACCCACAATGTCGCCGCCCAGATCACGACGCTCGGCAAACGACTCGCCATGTTCGGCGAGGAAATGGCTGGCTCCTTCGAGCAGCTGACCCAGGTGGTGACCAGCTACCCGGTCCGCGGTCTGAAAGGCGCGGTGGGAACTCAGCTCGATCAGCTCAGCCTCTTCGGCGGAGATGCCGGGAAGGTCGCGGAACTGGAACAACGCGTCGTCGCCCACCTCGGCATGCCCCACGTGTTCACCAACGTCGGCCAGGTCTATCCGCGCAGCCTCGACCTGCGCGTCGTCAGCGCGCTCAACGAAGTCGCCTCGGCGCCCTCGAGTTTCGCCAAGACGCTTCGCATCATGGCCGGTCACGAGACCGCCAGCGAGGGCTTCGCCAAGGGCCAGGTCGGCTCCTCGGCCATGCCGCACAAGATGAACAGCCGCTCCTGCGAACGCATCAACGGCTTCAAGGCCATCCTCGGCGGTCACCTCGCCATGGCCTCGCAGCTGGCCGGCGACCAGTGGAACGAGGGCGACGTCTCCTGCTCGGTGGTGCGCCGGGTGATGCTGCCGGACGCCTTCTTCGCCATCGACGGCCTGCTGGAAACCTTCCTCACGATCCTCGGCCAGATGGAGGCCTACCCCGCCGTCATCGAGCGGGAAAATGCCCACTACCTGCCCTACTTGCTCTCGACCACCTTCCTCATGGCCGCCGTCGGCAAGGGCGTGGGCCGCGAGACCGCCCACGAGGTCATCAAGGAGCACGCCGTCGCCTCGGTGAAAGCCTGGCGGAACGGAGAGTCGGACGGCAACGACCTCATCGATCGACTCGCCGAAGACGGTCGCCTCGGACTCACCCGCGATGAACTGGCCGCCGCCCTCGAAGCCGGAAAGACCAACGCCGGCGCCGCCGCGTCGCAGATCGCCGCGTTCGTGAAGAATGCCGAGGCCATCGTCGCCGCAGTGCCGGGCGCCAGCGAATACCGTCCCGGCGCGATTCTCTGAGTCAGTCCGGGATTTTCTCCCCGACTCAACCCTGTCGGGTCGCCGACTCAACCGGGTTGAATCCCGCGTGCGGTTTCTTCAGTAATCGAACACTTCGCCGTCGGCGAAGAAGCGCTTCACCTCGATCTCGCCGTTCTCGGGAGAATCGGAGGCGTGGCAGACGTTGATCATCATGTCGTCGCCGAAGTCGCCGCGGATGGTGCCTTCGGGGGCTTCCTTGGAATTGGTGGGCCCGAGCATGTCGCGCACCTTGGCGACCACGTCGTCGCCTTCCAGCACCAGGGCGATCACCGGGGTGCTCTGCATGAAGGCCACGATCTCGGGAAAGAAGGGACGATCCGCGATGTGGGCGTAGTGCTCGGCGAGCAGTTCGTCCGTCAACCGCATCATCTTCGTGCCCCGGATGGTGAATCCCGCGCCCTCGAAACGCTTGATGACTTCGCCGCACAGTTTTTTCTGCACGCAATCGGGTTTCAGGAGGATGAGGGAACGCTCGGTGGCCATGGGAAAAAAGGGTTTCGGGTCTGGAAAATGGAGGGCGTTACCAGTAGCCCGAAACCCCCGCTTGGAAAGGGAAAAATCGGCATCGACGGAGGCTCGCGAATCGGCCACCATGCCCCCCGATTTTCCCCGCCGTGAACCGCCTTTTCGAACAGATCACCCGCCTCTTCGCCCTCTGGACGGTGCTCGGCTGCGTCTGGGCCTGGTTCGTGCCCGCCCATTTCACCTGGTTCGTCGATCGCGGCAACCAGGTTTTCGGAATCCCGCTGATCAGTTTCGGGCTCGGCCTGATCATGTTCGGCATGGGCATCACGCTGACCACCAGGGACTTTCGAGCCGTGCTCAAGACCCCGAAAAAGGTCCTCCTCGGCGTCGCCTGCCAGTTCGTCGTCATGCCACTGCTCGGCTTCGGGTTGGCCCGGGGATTCACCCTGCCGACCGGGCTCGCCGTGGGCCTGATCCTGGTTTCCTGCTGTCCCGGGGGCACCGCCTCGAACGTGGTCACCTACCTCGCCCGGGGAAATCTCGCGCTGAGCGTGCTCATGACCATGACCTCGACCCTGGTGGCCATCGGACTCACGCCGCTCCTGACCGGCTGGCTGGCCGGCGCCTACGTCGATATCGATCGGCTCAGCCTGTTCCTCAACATGATCGGTGTCGTCCTTGTCCCCGTCCTCGCCGGGGTCTTCTTCAATCGCTTCTTTCCCCGCCTGGTCCGCTACGTGACACCGTGGTCGCCGGTCCTGTCCGTGCTCATCATCGTCCTCATCGTGGGCGGGATCATCGCGGTGAAAAAGGACCTGATCCGCGAGCATGCGGGGATCCTGCTGCTGGTGGTGTTCCTCCTGCACGCCGGCGGATTCGGGTTGGGCTACCTGCTGGCAAAGGTGCTCGGCTTTCCCGTCATCGACCGCCGCACCGTCAGCATCGAAGTCGGGATGCAGAATTCCGGTCTCGGCAGCACCCTGGCCTCCGGCCCGAAATTCGCGGCCCAGTTCACCGACCTCGCCCAGGCGGCCCTGGCGCCGGTCCCGAGCGCCATCAGTGCGCTCTATCATTGTCTCATCGGGAGTTTCCTCGCCGTAATCTGGCGCGGGCGGGACGTTGAAGACGAGAGTGCCACCACGAAAGCGGATGATCGTCGGTGAACCGGCCTTTTCGTGGAGATCCGAGCCGAGCGAAGCGCATCCCCGCAACATCCGCGAGAAAATCGAAAGCCAGCGAGTTCGGCACGGATTTGCGAAGCTCTCCACGGATGAGCCCGGATCCGAAGATCGGCCCGCCGTTATCGTGATAGTGCCGGAGGCACGACAAGAAGGTAGCGCGGTGTGCAGCGAAGCGGAACGCCGGGTTGCGTCTGCACCGATTTCGGGAGCCCCGGAGGGGCGGCGAGGACGCCTCACGCCAAGGTCTCGACACCCCTCCGGGGTTCCCCATCCTTTTTCCTGTGAGATCCGGACGTTCCGCTTCGCTCCACATCCGGCTACCGTCTTGCCGCCCCTCCGGGGCTATCCTGCGGAATTGGATGAATCGCGTGCCCGCCCTCCGGTTTCACACCGAATCCACCCTCGCGAGGCCCCCGCCTCAGATGGATTTCCGGTTTTCGGTTGTTTCGTGAAATTTAAGTATCTAGTATAGGAATCCTGGCCCCCGGCCCCTCGATTTCTTTCCCTTCTCTCTTCGATCATGTTGCGATTCTCGGTTCTCGGCAGCGGCAGCGCGGGCAACAGCGCGGTGGTCTGCCACGGCGACACCCGGGTGCTGATCGATGCCGGGCTGAGCGCCAAGCAGTTGGGACTTCGCCTGGAAGCCATCGGGATCGATCCGGATTCCCTCACCGCGGTGGTGCTCACCCACGAACACGGGGATCACTGCGGCGGGATCGACGTCTTCTGCCGGAAACGCCCGCTGCCCATCTACGGCACCCGCGACACCTGCACGGTCGTGGGCGAAAGCCTCACCCGCAGCCAGGTCTCGTGGCGGAAATTCGAGGCCGGCCAGGGATTCACCATCGGTTCCCTGCAGTTCGAGAGTTTTTCCGTTCCCCACGACGCCGTCGATCCGGTCGGCTACGTCATCCGCGATGACCGCGAGGAAAGCATCGTCGGCATCCTCAGCGACGTCGGCCAGGCCACCACCCTGATCCGCGACCGTCTCCAGTCGGTGGACACCCTTTTCGTCGAGGCCAACTACGACGAGACCATGCTCGTCAATGACACCAGGCGTCCCTGGGCCACCAAGCAGCGCATCAGTTCCCGCCACGGCCACCTCTCCAACGACCAGGCCGCCGAACTGATTCTCTCCGTGGCCAGCGAACGCCTCCATCGCGTCGTTCTCGGTCACCTCAGCCGCGATTGCAACGCCCCCGAGGTCGCCATCGAAACCATTTCCCGCGAGCTGAAGAAAGCCGGCTGGGCCGACGTCGCCGTCGAATGCGCCTGCCAGCGGAACCCGCTTCCGCTCCGCGAGGCCGCCCGCCCGGTCGCTCCCTCGGCCGAGGAAACAGCGGCGATGGTCCGGGAAAACGCCGCGCCCGCCTACGCCGCCAACGCGAAGAAGTCACGCCGTGCCCCGTCCGTCCCGCCCGTCGATCCCGACCTCCAGCAGGCGGAGTGGGTGTTTTGAGATTCGCTCGCCTCTCGCCCGACCGGAAATGCCGACACTCGTCGAGGAAAAGGCGGCTCTCCATCGGCTGCATCGGACAATCGATCTGGCCGGGGTCCTCGCCATCTGGATAGGGCTTTCCGCGATTTCCGATATAGTAATCGACTTCCTGGACGAGGGGTTTCAGATTAATCCGCTTTTTGTCGCGCTTCCCGTGGGCCTCGGAATCCTCCGCCGCAAAAAGGAATCCCTGGGCTGCGTCATCCAGATTTTCGGTCTCATTACGATCTTCGCGCTCCTGGTGACGTTGGTGATCGGAGGAGACATGATTTTTTCCGCTCCTTCACTGAAAGAGCTCTTTCCCTGGACGAACCGCGTCGAAGTGGCAAGCTTCGCTCTCCAGCTCGGCGTCGGAATACTCCGAGCGCTCGATCTTGATCGCGCCCTTGGCACCACCGTACGGCACGTCGACCAGAGCACACTTGTAGCTCATCAAC
>JAUIGT010000466.1 GCA_030432615.1 Verrucomicrobiia bacterium | reverse complement strand
ATCCGGTCACGCTGCTGATGCCGACCTGCTACGTCTTCGGACTGGCCGCCTCCCGAAAGACCGCCATGTGGCATCCCGAGGAAACCGAAGAAACCTCGCTCGACCTGCCGGAGCCGGAACCCCGGTCCGATCTCTCCGTTCCACGACTCTTCGGCCGGTTCGCCATCCTCGGGCTGATCACCGCCGCCGCCGGTTGGTTGGTCGCCCGCAGCGGGATCAACCTCGTCGAGGAAGCCGGCTGGTCGCAGAGCGTCGTCGGCGGCCTGCTCACGGCGGTGGCTTCCTCGCTCCCGGAACTCATCACCTCGGTGGCCGCGGTGCGGGCGGGCGCCCACACCCTGGCGGTGGCGGGCATTGTCGGCGGCAACGCCTTCGACACCCTCTTCGTCGCCGCCTCCGATCTCGCCTACTCCGGTGGTTCCATCTACCACGCCATCACCTCGCGCCAGCAGTTCCAGACGGCCGGCGCCATCGGCATGACCGCCATTCTTCTCGCCGGACTCATTCGTCGGCAGAAACACGGACCGGGCAATGTCGGGTTCGAAGGCGTCGCCCTCGTGGTCCTCTACGCCGCCACGGTGTGGAGCCTGTTTCTCCAGTGAGTTCGTGGCGGCTTGCGAGTTGCACGGCGACGCGCCCGCTTTCGTGCGATTCGCCCTTCATCAGCGCCGGAAAAATGCGACCGCCGACCGCCCCGTCGCACCGTTTCGCCCCGCCACCACGCATTTTCGGTTTCCTGTTTTTCGTCGGCATGAGTGATGCGCCGAAAAGTGCACCATGTCTGACTCCATCGCCATCGACACCCACAAGCAAATCGACGCCGGGCAGGTCCCGATCCGGGAAGCGGACGGAGGACGCGCCCAAGTGCCGGCCATCGGGCTGGGAACCTGGGAACTCGTAGCCGAGACCTGCGTTCGCAGCATCCTCACCGCCGTGGAAGCCGGCTACCGCCACTTCGACACCGCCCGCGCCTACGAGAACGAGCGCGAGGTCGGCAAGGGACTCGCCGAGAGCCACCTCGACCGCTCCCAGTACTGGCTCACCAGCAAGGCCTGGCACGAGGACCTCTCGCCCGGCGGCATCCGCTCCCAGGCGGAGGAAAGCCTGCGCCAGCTCGGGGTCGATTACCTCGACCTCTTCCTGATCCACTGGCCGAACGAGAAATTCCGTCTCGAGGAATCGCTCGAGGAAATGACCCGGCTCGTTCGCGAGCAGAAGATCCGTTTCTTCGGCGTCAGCAACTTCACCGCCGAACAGTGGATCACCGCGCTGGACATCACCCCGGCCATCATCACCAACCAGGTCGAGTATCATCCCTTCCTCGATCAACACGAACTCCTCGGGGTCGCCGAGGAGCACGGCGCCTTCGTCACCGCCTACTCGCCGCTCGCCAGCGGCATGGCCCCCGACGAGGAAGACGAGACGCTGAAGAAGATCGCCCGACGCCACGGCAAATCCGTCGCCCAGGTCAGTCTTCGCTGGCTGATCGAGCAACCGCGAGTGGTGGCGCTGCCACGCTCCTCCAACGAGGAGCACATCCGGGCGAACATCGACCTGTTCGATTTCGAACTCACGCCCGGTGATTGCGAGGCCATCGCCGACCTGCCCAAGGATCGCCGGCAGATTCACCCGAAATGGGCGCCGGAAGCCTGGGGTCCGCCGCCGGGGAAGGACTGATTCTTTCCCAATACTCTCGACAACCCGATCCAACCTCAACCAACCCGAGCCCCACTTCTCTCCATGAGCACCCGAACCACCACCGGAAGCCCCGTCGGACGCGAGTCCGGCATCGGCAACGTCAACCCCACCATGATCCGCGAACGCGCGGCGGAACTCGCCGCCATCGACGGCCGCGGCGAGGACGACATCGCCCAGCGGGACTTCGATCTCGCCCGCGAGGAATTGCAGGCGGAACTCCGGCCGCCCTCGGTCCAGACCGCCGAGAAAGGAACCGCCACCTCCACCGATCCCGCCGAACCACCGGCCTCGACCGGTCGCGCCCGCACCGAATCGGACGCGGACGATACCTACCAGAACCACGCCGCCGAGCTGGTGGAGGAAGGCATCGAGGAAGCGGTCCACGACGAGATGGTCGAATCCGGAAAACGCACGCTGCGCGAGGGCGCCGAATCCACCGAGGACGAACGCTGAGTACCGACCTCGTTCATGAAATCTCTTCTTCGCCTCCCTTCTTCGTCCAGGCCCTCGTCACCATCGCCGGAGAAACCCGATCCCTCTCTCCCCTCCCGTTGTTCCACCCCGAAACCCGCAAACCCACCATGAACCCATCCGCGCCCTCCGATTCCTCCGCTTCCTCCTCCCCGTCCCGGGGCGGTGGCTCGAGGTCCCCGAAATCGGTCCGCCCTTCCTCCCAACGCGCCGACCGACTCGACCCGCGATCGTCCGCCTCGTTTCGCCGACCGCGCACCGACGAGGAGGAGCGCGAAGCGATCGAGGCCAGCTGGTGGTCACCCCTCAACGAAGGGTGATTTCCGCCGCGGCGGCTCGACCTTGACTCGATCCGCTCCCGGCCGTAACACGGCCGCATGCCCTCGCGTCGTCGAAACAGCTTTTCCCCCACCCTCGCGCTCCTGCTGTTCGCATTTTCTCCGCTGGTCGCGCAGGAAAAAACGGACTCGGGGAACACTCCGCCGATCCAGATCTCCGGGGTCTATCCGCATCTCACCATGTGGAATGACGAGGGCGAGTGCGGCACGGGTGCGGTGGTGCCGTGGCGGGGACACCTCTGGGCCATCACCTATTCCCCACACCGGCCGGGCGGCTCTTCGGATCGCCTCTACGAAATCACGCCCGAACTGGAGCAGCGCCCCTTCGCCGGCAGCGTCGGCGGCACGCCGGCCAACCGGATGATTCACCGGGAGACGAACCAGCTCCTCATCGGCCCCTACCTCGTCGATGGAGACCGCTCCATCCGGGTCATCCCGCCCGCGAAGATGTTCGGGCGCCTCACCGCCAACGCCCGCCACCTCACCGACCCGGCGCGAAAGATCTACTACGCCACCATGGAGGAGGGACTCTACGAGGTCGACCTGGGGTCACTCGAGGTCACCTGCCTGATTCGCGATGGAAACGGTGGCGCTCCCGAGGAAGGCCTCGTTTCCCAGCTTCCCGGGTATCACGGGAAAGGACTCTACTCCGGCCAGGGCCGCGTCGTCTACGCCAACAACGGCGAGCGTCATCCCGACATCGCCCGCGATCCCACCATCGCCTCGGGCGCGCTCGCCCAGTGGTTCGGCGAGGGCGACTGGCGACTCGTCCGCCGCAACCAGTTCACCGAGGTCACCGGCCCCGGCGGCATTCACGGAAATCCGGACCCGGCGACGGATCCGATCTGGGCCATGGGCTGGGACGCCCGCTCGCTCCTGCTCGCCCTGCTGGAAAACGGCGAATGGCATTACTACCGTCTCCCCAAGGGCAGCCACAGCTACGACGGTTCCCACGGTTGGAACACCGAGTGGCCCCGCATCCGCGAGATCGACGAGGGAAACGACTTCCTCGCCACCATGCACGGCACCTTCTGGAAATTTCCCGCCACCTTTTCGACGGGAAACTCCGCCGGCATCGCCCCGCGATCGAACTACCTCAAGGTGATCGGGGATTTCTGCCGCTGGGGCGATCGTCTCGTCCTCGGCTGCGACGACTCCGCCAAGGCCGAGTTTCTCAACACCCGACCGTTCAAGGCGAAACACGGCGCGCCGCTCGAGTCCAACTCCAATCTCTGGTTCGTCGAGCCCGAACGCCTCGATCACCTCGGGCCGCCCATCGGACGCGGCTCGGTCTGGCTGCGCGACGCGGTCGAGGCCGGGGACACCAGCGATCCCTACCTCTTCTCCGGTTACGATTTCCGCCAGCTGCACTTGGTCCACGAATCGCCGGAACCCGTGACCTTCGCTCTCGAGGTCGATCGCGACGGCACCGACACCTGGACACCCTTGCGCGAACTCACCGTGCCCGCCGGCGAGGCGGTCTCCACGCTCTTTTCCGCGGAGGAAAGCGGCGCCTGGGTCCGGCTGGTGGCGAAGGATGCGGCGCCCGCGGTGACCGCGAACTTCCAATACCGTGATCGCGACGGTCGCTCCGCCAGGAACGACGAGCTTTTCGCCGGCATCGCCACCCTCGATCAGGCCGCGAAAAGCTACGGCCTCATGCGCAGCCTCGCCCACGACCGCCTCGGGCTCGTCGCCGCCACCCAACCCGACGGAAGCGATGCCGGCTACTACGAGTTGAACCAGGCGATGGAACTGGTTCCCGTCGATGACGAGGCCGCCGCCCGCCGACTCGTCGCCGACGTCAGCCAGCCGGAACAGGCCTACCTCGTGGACGAAGCCTCGGTCGTGATCATCGAGGACGGCCGCCGCTATCGGCTTCCGAAGAACGACCGCTACCCCGCCGAACCGCCGGCGCCGACCGCTGAAGGAAAACCGCTGACCGCCTTCCTTCCCGACCACCTCGCTCGCGGCGCCGCGGTGACGGTGAGTTCCACCCACGACGGCTACGCCGCCGGGAACGTGGTCGATGGCGTCTACACCGACGAGAGCCGCTGGATCGGCGGGGAAGACGGCGAGGCCAACTGGATCGAGCTTGATCTCGGGGAAGCGAAGACCTTCCGCAATCTCTGGGTCGTGTCCGGTTGGGACCGGCGCCCGCACACCGTGGCCGCGAACTTCGATGTCCTCGCCCGCACCGACGCCGAGTCGGAATGGGAACTCGTATCCGGCGGCGAAATCCGGAACAACACCGCCTTCGAGCGCGAGCTGAATTTCGAGGAGCCCGTCAGCGCCCGTTTTCTCCGAATCTCCGCGAAATCGCCCGGCTTTTTCCGCCTCTACGAGATCGCCCCCTTTGCGGAGCGCCCCGATGTTGTGGAGACGGCCGCGGCTCGTTTCGACCTCGCGCGCGTCTGCCGCGAAGTCGCCACCGAGCGGGACTTGCTCAACATTCACGGCACCTTCTACGAGTTGCCCGCCCGCAACGCCCAGGGACTCGCCAA
>JAUIGT010000465.1 GCA_030432615.1 Verrucomicrobiia bacterium | reverse complement strand
CCTCGTTGCTCAACATCATGATGCGACCGGACGCTCCCTGCCGGATCTTGCTAATTGAAACCACCGTACTCCCCGGTTGGTTCGAAATTTCATCAAGACCCGGCAAACTCTGCAGCACCGTACTCTGGGTCCAGGTGTCCCCGTTGTCCTCGCTGCGGTAGAGGCGAGGATTGAAACGGGAGAACGTATT
This sequence comes from Verrucomicrobiia bacterium, assembly GCA_030432615.1. Lineage (GTDB taxonomy): Bacteria > Verrucomicrobiota > Verrucomicrobiia > Verrucomicrobiales > DEV007 > JAEUHH01. Next base: position 4,828 of record JAUIGT010000465.1, on the reverse strand, counting down.
GGTCGTGCAGAGCAGCGTCCCGTCCGCCGTGCAGAAAATCGCGGTGGGAAACTCGCCCCAGGCCAGGCCAACGACCCGCGATTCCCAGTTCTCTCCATTGTCATCACTGATCGCGAAGGTCCCCAGATTTTGGACGCTGCGACCGGTGGAGGCCATCACGAGCCGGCCGGTCGGCGTCTCGGCGACATAACTGCCTCCGTCATTCGAAGCCACAGTCCGGTCCTGCCAGGTATAGCCCTGGTCATCACTCACCCGAATCGTATCCCGGCTGCCCGTCTGCATAAGTCGGCTTCCGACCTGGATGAGCTGAGTCCCGTCTTCATCGGAAATTTTGACCCAGGTCTCTCCATTATCGAGACTCTCGTAGAGACCTCGATCACTTCCGCTGTCGTAGCAGAAGCCCAACAATCGACCAAAGAAAACACCGACTCGACTGATGTTGGGTACGGCGGGCTGATCGTAAATCTTGTTCCATGTCGAACCGCTGTCAGTGCTCTTCCAGACTTCCTCACTCGAGTTGACCACCGTGATGTTCGAGCCGCTCTGGGTAAAACTCCGCCCCACGGGTTTCGGCGAGGCATTCCGTTGGGTGAAGGACTCACCCCCGTTGCTACTGGCCATCACACCATTTCTCCGACCAATCCCCAGCAGCGATCCGCCTGCATACACGAAGTTGCCCGGATCAGTCCCCTGCTCATGCACCGTCCACAGCCTGCCGGGACCGAACGGCGCGCTGCTTTTCATGGTGAATTGCCGCTCGATGAAGGGTGTCTCGAGGATCGGTCCCCTACGCACGTGAATGACCCCGTAGGCGGTGAAATTTCCGCCCGACTCGATGACGTCGTAAAGGCGAATCCGGTCCACTTCGTCGAACGCCATCTGCTGTCCGCCGTCCTGGATGTTGCCGTTGGAAAGGAAATACCCGTTCCATCCCGCCCCGTCGGCACTGTCGAGCACGGTCGTGGCACCCACCGCGATAGCGCGCCCACCGGCCTCCGCCATGTGATTCAGCGGCCCGTAGGCAAACTTGGCCAGGGTCCAGTTCACCCCGTCGGGACTGCGATAGATGGCGCCGCCGATGCTCCAGACGACGACCATGTTGGCCGAGAGCATGGTCGTGCCGTAGGCGAGAAGTTCTCCGCCCGGACCTTCGTGCAATCCCGTGAGCACGAGCCCCTCGTATTCAATCCCTCCGCCGTAATCCACGCTGGTGTGAGGAAACGGAAGCTCGGTCCAGGTGTTGCCATTGTCCCCGCTCCGATAGAGGACCGTCCGGCCGGCAAAGCCCAGCGGTCCGCCGGACGTCATGTAGATCGACGTGGCCACGATGGTGCTGCCGAACATTTTGACATCCGAGATCTGCCCCTGGATTCTGCGACCGCCGTTCACCTCGATGCGATCGAATTCCCAGGCACCGCCGCCATTGTCACTGATCATCAGCTGTCCGTATCGCCCCACCGCGACCATGCGACCCGTGTTGGTCGTGACCATGGCAACGTAGGTGGTCGAGGGATTGGCATCACCTCGTCGACCAGTCCAGGTTTCGCCGACCTCATCAGCGAGGATGGGAGTCGCGCTCAGCGCAAAAATGAAGAAAGCCCAGAAGAGAGCGAGCAACGGTTTTCTCATGGCAGGTAGAGGATGGGCAGGTCGGAATCCAACCACCGGAAGATCAATCCGGGATAGGAACAGAAGCAGGCAGGATTCCAGATTGCGGTTTCGTGTCCCGCTATAAAAACCCAAGTCGCCTCTCCTTTCCCGACAAAAATGGCTCAACCGTCACTTTTTCATCGGTCAAAATGCAAACCTTTCTTTTGGACTAAGCTTTGAAGATCATCGAATTCCCGTAGCATGCGTCCCCGGTCCGGGCTATTCCGTAAAGCCCTATTCATCCCTCCTCCATGCCTCGCTCGACGAAAAAGAAAACCAGCCCGACTGCTCGCAAACGGGTGAAGGCTTCCTCCAAGTCCAAGAAGATCAAACCGGTGGAAACGGTCCCCGACGACACCATCCAGCTGCGTGGCGTCCGGCAGAACAACCTCAAGGGCTTCGATCTCGATATCCCGCTCGGTCAACTCACCGTCGTCACCGGCCCCAGCGGTTCGGGCAAATCGAGCCTCGCCTTCCAGACGCTCTACGCCGAGGGTCAGCGGCGCTACGTCGAAACTTTCTCGCCCTACACGCGGCAATTCTTCGACCGGATGGACAAGCCGCAGGTCGATGCCATTCACGGCATCCCGCCGGCGATCGCCATCGAGCAGAGCAACGCGGTCAAGACCACGCGCTCCACGGTCGGGACCATCACCGAAATCAACGACTACCTGAAGCTGCTCTTTCCGCGCGTCTGCAAGGGCTACGATCCGGTCACCGGCGCCGAGGTCGAACCCGACACGCCGGCGTCGATCCTGCGGAAAAGCCGGGAGCGATTCGGCGACGACGATCCGCTGCTCGTGGTCTTCGGCGTGCCCGCTCCCAAGGACATGAGCGTGGCCGAGTTCTTCGGCTTTCTCCAGGAGCAGGGTTACCTGCGGATCTTTGTCTACGGCAAACCCTATCGGGTCGATGACCCGACCGGGTATGATCGCAAGGCGCTGCCGGCGATGGTCGATGTCATCCAGGACCGGGTCGCGGCGTCCCGGGGCTCGCGTTTCCAGGAAGCGGTCGAGCGGGCCCTCGACCTGGGGAAAGGCCGCATGGCGGTGGTGGAACCGGGATCCGGGGACCGCGCCGAGTTTTCCCGCGGCTGGCATTCGCCCGACAGCGACACGGAGCTGCGTCCGCCGGTCCCGAACCTGTTCAGCTTCAACCATCCGCTCGGCGCCTGTCCGCATTGCCGGGGATTCGGTCGCGTCATCGGGATCGACATCGATCGCGCGCTTCCCGACCAGTCGCTCTCCATCGGCGAGGGCGTGGTGAAAGCCTTCCAGGGAGACACCTACTCGGAGTGCCAGGATGATCTCGAGCGCTGCGCCCGGACGCGCGGGGTTCCGATTTTCACCCCGTTCGAGGATTTGCCGAAAGAGGACCAGGAATGGGTCATCGAGGGCGAGGGCGGCGATCCCGAGGAAGCCTGGCAGCACGGCACCTGGTACGGGGTGCGCGGCTTTTTCGACTGGCAGGAGTCGCGCGCTTACAAGATGCACGTGCGGGTCTTCCTTTCCCGCTACCGCAGCTACACCACCTGCTCGCACTGCAAGGGTGGGCGACTCCAGCCGGAGGCGCTCTGCTACCGGGTCGATGGCATGACGCTGCCGGAGCTGTGGAAATTTTCCATCGATGAGCTGGGCGAATTCTTCGAGGGCTTCGAGATCGCGGAGGGCGACAAGACCGGCGCGTTGTTGCTCGGAGAGATCCAGAGCCGGCTGAGTTTCCTGCAGCAGGTCGGTCTTGGATATCTCGACCTGGATCGCCCGACACGAACCCTGTCTGGCGGCGAAACCGAACGGGTCAACCTGACGACCTGCCTCGGCGCCAGCCTGACGAACACCCTCTTCGTGCTCGACGAACCCACTGTCGGCCTCCACCCGCGCGACGTGTCACGGCTGGTGGACGTGATGCATCGTCTGCGCGATCTCGGGAATACCCTCGTCGTCGTCGAGCACGAGGAAGCCGTCATCCGGGCCGCCGATCACCTCGTCGATATCGGCCCCGGTCGCGGCGAGAGCGGCGGCGAGGTGGTCTATGCCGGACCGGCAAAGAAGCTCGAGGGCGCCCGCTCGCTGACGCACGCTTATCTTTCCGGGAAGAAGACGATCGACATGCCCGAGAAACGTCGCGAGCCGAAGCACTGGCTCAAGATCGAGCGCGCCGCGCAACACAATCTCAAGAAGATCGACGTCGAAATTCCGCTCGGCGTGTTCTGCTGCATCACCGGGGTATCCGGTTCGGGCAAATCGACGCTCGTTCACTCGGTCCTCTACGAAAACCTCATCCGCCAATTCGGCGAGAGCAGCGAGAACGAGCCCGGTCGAGTCCGCGCCATTCACGGGGGCGACCAGGTGCGGGAAGTGGTCATGGTCGACCAGTCACCGCTGGCGCGAACCCCACGCTCGACGCCGGCGGTTTACACCGGGGTGTTCGAGGAGATTCGCAAGCTGTTCACCGAGACCCCCGACGGCAAGGCCCGCGGCCTCACCCCGGGCTATTTTTCTTTCAACTCCGGTGCCGGTCGCTGCGAGCGCTGCTGGGGGAACGGCTTCGAGAAAGTGGAGATGCAGTTTCTCAGCGATCTCTACGTCACCTGTCCCGAGTGCGAGGGCAAGCGCTACACGCCCGAGGCCATGGAGGTCGAGCTGGAGGGAAAATCGATCCACGACGTCCTCGCCATGACCGTGACCGAGGCGATCGAATTCTTCTTCGCCATCGACGACCGCAAGGCGCGCAAGACGGTCGATTCCCTCCAGGTGCTCGCCGACGTCGGCCTCGGCTACCTGCGCCTCGGCCAGCCACTCAACACCCTCAGCGGTGGCGAGAGCCAACGCCTCAAGCTGGTCGGTCACCTGCTCCAGAATCCGGTGAAGGGGAAGGGCACCAAGGAATCGACCGCGAAACGCGGCCCGCTCCTCATCTTCGACGAACCGACCACCGGGCTGCATTTCGACGACATCGCCATGCTGCTGAAGGTTTTCCAGCGGCTGGTGGAAAACGGAAGCTCGCTCATCGTCATCGAGCACAACCTCGACGTCATTCGCTGCGCCGACTGGATCGTCGATCTCGGCCCCGAAGCCGGGCTGCATGGCGGCGAGGTGGTGGCGGTGGGGACGCCTGAAGCCGTCGCGAAGGTCGCTGCCTCGCATACGGGGCGATTTCTCGCGAAGGAGTTTTCAGA
>JAUIGT010000464.1 GCA_030432615.1 Verrucomicrobiia bacterium | reverse complement strand
CCATGCCCCCGAGCAGGTGCGGCAGAAGGTGCTCGGCTCGCTCGCCGACAAGCTCTTCGGCGGCGCCACCGCGCAGTTGGCGCTCCACGCCCTTTCCGATGGCGCGGCCACCCCGGACGAACTCCGGCAGATCCGCGTCCTGCTCGATGAACTGGAAAACCGAACCCCGCCCGAGAAAGGAATCCCCGAACCATGAATGCCATCGCCTCCGCGCTTCCCCGCCTCCTCGATCAGCTGTCGGTCACCCTGCTCCACTCGCTCTGGATCGGCGCGCTGGTCGTTCTTCTCCTGGTTGCCTTGCTGGCCACCCTGCTTCGCCGCAGCAGTTCCGCCGCTCGCGGTCGCGCCGTAGAGGGAGCGCTGCTCGTCTTCTCCCTCGCGGTGGCCGGGGTGTTCCAGGGAACTTTCCGCGCCGCACCGGGCGTCGAAGCTCTCCCGGTGCCGAACCAATCGGGAGTCGATGCGGTCGTGACCTCCTCCGCCGCCACTCCGGCCGACGCCATCGGGAACGGGCGACCGCTTTCCGCCGCGATCGTCTCCCCCTTGGTCGGGCTTTTCTGGATCGCCGGAATGACCCTGGCCCTGGCGCGACAGTTGGCAGGCTGGATGCGCCTGCAACGACTCTATCGGCGACGGAGCCTTCCCGTCAGCGATCCTCTCATCCTCGAGGCCTTCGAACTGGTCCGGGCCCGGCTGGGCATTCGCGAACGCGTTCGGTTGCGCGCTTCGGGGGAAATCGATGCTCCCCTGATGGCCGGTTTTCTCTGGCCCACGGTGCTGATTCCCCTGTCGCTGCTCCAGGGAACCCCGGCAAGCTACCTGCAGGCGGTCTTCGCCCATGAACTGGCCCACCACCGCCGCTGGGACTACCTCGCCAATCTCCTCTATCGAACCATCGGCGCGGTGTTCTTCTATCACCCGGCGGTGTGGTGGATGCTTCGGCTGATCGAGCTCGAACGCGAGCGGGCCTGCGACGACCTCGCGGTGGCCAAGACCCGCCGTCCCGCCGACTACCTGCGGGCCCTGGCCTGGCTGGAAATGCAACGCGGTGAACCGGCCGGGCGGTTTCTCCCGGCACCGGCGATGCGCCCCTGCCCCCGCCCCGGCTCGACGGCCGATCGCATGGAGCGCCTCCTGCATCCAGAACGATCGATCGCCGCGGGCCTCCGAGGGCCCCTGCTCCCGATGGGTGCTTGGGGCTGGATGATCGCCGCAGTGGCGGGAATGCTCGCCTTCTCTCCCGATCCCGCGAGCGGCCAGCCCAGCCCGGCCCAGGAGAAGGCCGCCAGCGATTGGTTGGCATCGATCCAGAGACGAGTCGACGTGGTCCGCGAGGTTCGGCGCTATCTCGAGGAAGGCGCGGTTCGCTGGGACGATCGCCGCCCCCTATTCGACTCTCCCCTGGTGCTGGAGAAAGGCGGGAAGTTGATTCTACCCGACCGGGAGACTCCCCGGATCTTCGAGGAATTCCCCAACGCCTACCTGCACCGGCACCGGCTGGACTTTCTCGACGGGGACCTGCCCCGGCGCGATCCCGACGGCGATGGCTTCACGGTGCTGGAGGAATACAAGGCCGGGACCGATCCTCGTTCCGCGGAAAGCTTTCCCCCGCTCACCGGCAAACTGGATTTCACGGCGCGGAAGGTCCGGCTCTATCGCGTCAGTTTCGACGCCCGCCCGGATGGACGCCAGGCGCAGTTGACCCGCCACCCGAGCGCCGGCCACCGGCGTGACGTGTTCGCGGTTTCCGAGGGCGATCTTTCCCCCGACGGGGAACTCCGGGTCGAGTTGATTTCCGACAAGGCGGTCGAGGTCACCCACCTGACTACCGGAGCGCGCCAATCGATTCCCCGCCGGGAAACGGTGGAAATTCCCACCTGGTTCGCCGAGTTCCGCTTCACGTGGAAGGACGCCGACGAAGTCTTCCACGTGCAGGAGGGCGAACGCTTCCGACTTCCCCCCACCGGCGACGGTTCCCGCTTCCTTCTGGAAAAGGTTTCCGAATCCTCCGCCACCATCCTCGAGTTGGGAGAGAACGACAAAACGATTGGCTCGCCGGTCGAGATTCGTTGAGCGGGATTCGCTTTTCCCCCAAAAAGAACCGGCCGGTCGAATCACGAGGATCCAACCGGCCGGGCAGGGATGTCTTGTCTTACTCAGGTTTTCCGGTCAGACGACCGGAAGGGGGAATTGAGATCTCTCAGGGAGTCGGGGTGCCCCAACCGCCGGTCGGAGTTCCCCAGCCGCCCGTGGGCGTGCCGTAACCACCGCCACCGTTGGGCGTGCCGTGTCCGCCACCGTGGTGTCCACCGGGCTTGCCGTGTCCACCGCCGTTGGCCGAGGCGCCGGCGCTGGCTTCCGCCGAAGCTCCGGCATTGGCCGCCGCGTTGACGATGGTGCTGCCACCGCTGACGCTGACGTCGGTGCCGACATCGCCGGTGACTTCATACTTGAAGCCATCGTGGGCGAACTTGCGGTAGGAATCCGCATAGTCGTGGAATGCGTCGGCGTAGCGCAGTGCGCCGTAGCCCTGCATCACGCTGCCGGTGCCCATGGCCACGCTGCCGGCCGCGTGGGCGAGCTTGGTGGCATTGTCGATACCGCTGTCCTGGTAGACCGTGACGTTGGCGGTCTCCATGTAGCCGGTCTTATAGTTCTTTCCGTAGGTGATTACGGAACCGGTGTTCCAGCCCTGGATGGCGATACCTTCGAAGTCGGTGTCGCGGCTTTCCGGGACGACGTGGCCCATCCGAGTGGTCGAGCAGCTGGCCAGAACCATCGCAATAGGCGCGCACAGGATCAGTTTCTTGTTCATCGTGTGTCTTTAGGTTTGTGTTTCGATGTTTTTTGAGACTGCCCTCATTCGCGCCGTGCGGGCGGGGATGGGAGGGCTCGGGCTGTCGGCCGAAGAATTCAGCCGCCGTTCCGATGGGTTTGCGGGGTGTGGAACACATGCGCCGACTGCGGGCCCACGGGGGCTCCGAGCGAACGCGCTCTCGCAAAGGGTTCAGGTGCCATCGACCCGGGATAGGCGATCGGTCCCGGAGTCGGCGCCGGAGCCTCCGGCTTGCGCTTGTCGCGCTTCAGCCAGCCGAAGGCGAAATCGGCGATGGTGTCGATGACGTAGGTGAAAGTCTTGCGCATTCCCCGGACGGGCGCGCCGGCTGCCCGGATGGCCTTGTAGTGCGGCTGCCGTTCACGGGTTTTGAAAACGACGATGTTCGAGGGAGGAATGGGATCGTCGCCCCGCATCTGGGCCGGCGTGACCGGCTTACCCGGGATGACGAAGAAGTCCTTGTTCTTTTTCCCGATGCGAACGCCACCCATGGGCGTGCCCTGGGTCTCGGGTGCCACATCCGCCAACTCGAAAGTTTGGCAGCTGGTCATCGCCACGCTCGCAAGAAGCAACAGAACTGAGAATTGTTTCAGCATTGAGTCGAAAAAACGACAAAAAATAGAATTTGTCTAGAAATTTTTTAGAATCAATTGTGATTATACATTTCATAATTGCTATAATTCGAGCATCGAAATGCCGAAGGATCGGTCGCCTTCGACTGGCAAACGACTGCTGATCAGTGAGTTGTCGATCTAGACCGCCTTGGGAGGAGTTACCCGGGCCCCCTTTCAACAGGCCGCAAAAAAAATTTCGCGAAAATGCTGGCCAGGGCTCGTTTCGACCTGTCCCACCGCAATTCCCTGAGATATTTCCCCCGCAATTCGAGACCAAGAACAGGCGCAGAGACCGTAGAAAACCGCTTTTCGGGTTCCGCAGGGAGGACGGGTTCGTTTCTGTTCCCCGCACCGCGCCCCACTCGGTTTCATCCGGGCCTTCGGTCAGAGCCGCACCGACCCGACCTCGGATGGAGAATGAGGGACCGTGATCACTCTTTTGGCGAAGCGGTCTCCTTGTTATTCCGAGGAACGAAACAGATTCCTGGATTCGCCGGTGAACCAGACACTGCCCGGCGCTCGCGCTGGTGCGGGCGCGGCGGGAGCCAGTGAAGGCTCGGGATGATACCAGGGAGCGATTTCGAGATTTCAGACAGGAGACGAGAGAGCGAGTCGCCACCCAGTCGCCCTTGTCCGCCCCCCGGCTCCCCTTCAGGGCTTCACGGGTTCAGGATCCAGGCGAAGGGTCGGCTCGAGATCACCGGGCGAAGTGGTGGAGGACAACTCGTCCTCGAACAGGACCACGATCTCGCGATAGGCATCGGGATTCCAGTGATCGCGCTCCAGCAACCAGCGCTGGACGAATCGAGCCACCGATTGGCGCGCCTCGTCGCGCACCCTGTCCAGGGTCCGTTCATCGGAGGCGCGCTCGCCCAGTTTGCCGGTGAGACTCTTCTCCAGCTCATCCAGGTTCTCGTCGCCGTCCCATCGTCCCCAGCCCGACTTGGTCTTCTTCGTCATCCGCGCACTGTCGAAGGCCACCGGAAGGCTCGGTTTCAGGGAAGGCGCCACCACCGTGACTCGATCGTCATAGGCACTGAGCGTCCATTCCTCATTGAGATCGACGTGATACCGATAGGTCGCCGGCAATCGAATCTCCGACACGGTCGTGCCCAGCGGCACCTCGCGATCGAACCAGACCAGGTTGGTTTTCCGGGTGAACGTCTCCGTCGCCTCTGCGGTGGCGACCTCGAGAATGTTGCCCTCGTTCCCCTTGGCGACCACCTCCGTGAATTCGACGAAAGTCTCCGTGATGGTCTCCGGACGAAAGGCCTCCGCGATGCCGATGACAGTCTCTTTTCCGGAATCCATTCCCTTCTCGACCGAATCGATCGTTCGACCGGCGATCCAGAGAAAACCGCCAAAGACCAGGAGACCCGCCACCACCAGGACGATCAGCAACCAGAAAACTCTCGCCCACGGCGACAGGCCTCGACGCTCCGACACCGGCTCGTTCGGCGGCAGCGGAGAGGCAACGGGGGCGAGTTCTCGATCCGACATGGCGGCCCAAGATAGCCCAGAAATCCCCTCGACTCCACGGCAACCAACTCTTTGGCATCGTGCTCGCGCACA
>JAUIGT010000463.1 GCA_030432615.1 Verrucomicrobiia bacterium | reverse complement strand
GGCCCGAAGACGGGCGTTCACTCTATTTTCGCGACCCCGCCCGCAACAGCGTCGAACTGGCGACGGCCAGCCTCTGGAATCTTCCCCGATTGATGGTTCGGCCCTCTTGAGGTCGGCTTCGCGAAGGCAAAAAAAAACGGGCGCTCCCGTTGCGGAAGCGCCCGTCGGTTGAGGGGAAGGTTTTGGGTTGGGGAGGACCGGCTCCCCTTTCGCGCTCAGTTGGCGGAAGCGGTCGATTTCGACTCTCCTTCGATGCGGAGCCGGTTCTCCACCACGAAGGCGCCCGCGTCGTAGGCGAGATCTTCCGCGGCCCGGCGGGCGCGCCGGGTCTCGACCGTTCCGGTCAAGGTCACCGTGCCATCCTCGACCGCGACATCCACGTCGTCACTGTCGACCTGCCAACTCCAGAACAACTCGTCTTCGACGTCGTTACGTACCTGGCGATCATCCAGCGAGGGGCGTTCGCGGGAAATGCCGGTGAACTGGTAGGGCGCGTAGCTCCCGTAGGCATCGTCCGGGTAGGCGAGGAAATCCGAATCGAGGTCCCAGACCGTGATCCGGTTCCGCACTTCCTTCACACCCACGATTCCGGCGGCCGTCTTCTCCGCCTCGGCCTTTTCGAAATTCGAATCGACCGATCCGGTGAGAATGGCGCGTCCGTTGTCGACATCCACCGAGATCTCGTAGCTTTCCGTGTCCGGGTCGCGGGCCAGCGCGGCAATGATCGAGTTCTCGATGTCCTCTTCCGACCGGCTCTCGGGAGTGCGCACCTTCAGGAGATTGATGACGTAGTTCACTCCCACGGTGTTGCGGGCGTCGCGTTCCGCGGCCCGTTTGGCGAGAATGTTGTCGACCGTGCCGCGAAGCGTCACCCCTCCGGCGCGAACGGTCACGTCCGGGGAGAAGCTGAAGACCCTCGGGTCGAAGATGAACGAGTCGCGAATCGCGTTGGCGATCTTCTCGTCCGAAAGCGGCGGGTTCTGGCGTTCCCGCTGGGTCATTTCGTCCATCCACGGCTCGACCTCGAGTTCGGCGTCATCGACATCGTCCACGCCGGCGACCCAGGCCTGGGCCACCGCGCGATCCTTCTCGGCCGCGCTTCCGACCGCGCCACTCAGGTGGACGACCTGGTCTTCCACGGACACTTCGATCAGGTCCGATTCGACCCACAGGTCGCGCTCCAGTTCCTGGCGCACCTGGCTGGCGATCTTCTTGTCGGGCCGTTGTTCGGCCCAGGTGATGTCGAGCCGGTTGTCGACATCGCGCACACCGATGACTCCGGCCGCGACCCGTTCCACGAGCTGCTTCGCGGCAAAGCCGGGAACTTCGCCTCTCAGGATGAGAAGGCCGTCGTCGGTTTCCGTGGCCACGTCGAACTCGCTGGTGACCGGATCGGCATTCAGGGCCGCGTCGGCGAATTCCTTGATCTCGGCGTCCGACAGGTCCGTCGCCCTGACTTCGATCTGGTTGATGACGGAGCGAACGCCTTTTCGCGACTTCGCGATGCGCGCGGCACGGCGTTTTTCTCCGAGGTCGTTCACTTGACCGGACAGGTTGACGACACCCGCCTTGACGTCGACGTCGATGTCGTTGGCGAAGACGCTGGAATCCCAGATCAGCTTCGCTTCGACCGCATCGCTGAGTTCCTGGTCGGATACCTTGTCTTCTTTCGGGAAACCGGTCGCCAGCAGCAACGCCAACGTGGCGAGGACCGTGGCAACCAGCTGGGTGGGTTGCTTGGTTTTCATGGATCTATTCGTTCGTTCTGGTTCGGGTTGGATTGAATCCGTCGTGGCGGTCTGCTTCTCTCGTTTCCGGGTGCGGTGCCGCATTCATTCGACCGGACCGCGGCCGGCGGTGTCGGCAGCCACCCTTGGGGCGACCGCTCGACTTCCCGCAGCGAGCCACGACGGGGTTTTCTCGGGATCGCCGGCGGTAAATTTCGGGGGCGTCCTCAGCCTTCGCCGGCTTCGGCGGAAGCGGTTTCCAATGATTTCTCGCCGTCCGTGCTTGCTTTCTCCGCCTTTTCCCCCTCTCTCTTCCCGGAGTCGGGATGACTTTCGGACAGCAGGTCGCGATAGGCTTTCGGAACCGGCCAAAGGACGCGCAGGCGGTTTTCCACGTCGCGCACGCCGACTCCTCCGGACACCAGCGAGGCCGCGTGATCCCACTGGAATTCGGTATCGACGTGGCCGCTCAGTGTGACCTTGCCACGGTCGGCCTTCACCTCGATCTCCGAACCGATGAGATGCACATCGGATTCGACCAGGGTCTGCAGCGCTCGCGCCAGTTCTTCGTCGGGAAGGGGATTGGCCGGCTTGATTTCCACGTAGTCGTATACCTGGCTGACGCCGGGTGAGTTCTTCGCGTCCGCCACCACGGCCCGTCTCGCCTGGAGATTGTCGACGGTTCCCTTCAGCGATACTTCGCCGCCGGTCACCGCCACCTCCAGGCCGCTGCGACGCAGTCGCGGATCCTGCGACAGGGCGGCGACGACGGATCTCTCGATCTCCTCGTCGGGACGCTGCTTCGGCTGCTTCGGTCGCTCATCCGGCTTGAGCAGGCCGCTGGTGACGATGAGATCATCCTGCTCGATTCCGGTGACGCCGGGAATGCTGACCGTTTCCCTCAGGCGACGCTTCTCCGCCAGCGAGTCGATCATGCCGGCGAGAACCACCTTGCCATCCTTCACTTCAGCCGTCACCAGCCCGGCCTCGATCCACGGATCATCCCGGAGAGCGAGTTCGATGTGCTGGCGCAGTTCGGCGTCGCCGCGTTTCTCGAGGGGCTCGATGTGCAGGTCGTTGACCACGCCCCGCACGCCGCGGATCGATTCCACCGCACGCTCGGCGAGGTCGCTCATGGCGAAGGAGCCGACCTTGCCGGTGAGATGCACGGTCCCGTCATCGACCTTGGCTTCGACGCCGCTCTCGAACAGTTCGTTCCGGATGGCGAGGGCCTGATCGACGGAGTGCTGCACCAGCTTGTCATCGAGCCGCTCGGGCAGCAACTCGAGCCGGTCCACGACCGAGCGGACACCACGGCGGGTCTCCGTCAACTCGATGGCGTAGCGTTTCATGGGAAGGTTCTCGATGAAGCCCGACAGGGTCACTATGCCCTCCTCGGTGGCCACATCGACATCCGCCGCGTAGACACGGGGATCGTAGCGAAGGGTCTTCTCCACCGCGCGAGTGACCATGTCGTCGGTCGGCCGATCGGCGGTCGGCGGCGATTCTGCCGCCAGCGCCGCAGCCATCGGGCCGACGACCAGGAGCGAAGCGGTAGTGATACGAAAAAGTGAAAGAATGGATTTCATGGTGATCGGAAGTTTTTGCTTCCTCCCCTCAGTCGCATCGGCCATGCCACGCAAGAACCGGCTCCATCAATCGATTGAAAATCAAAGGGTAACCGGAAAGTATTACAACAATCCCCGCCGTCCCAGGTATGCAGCCCGCACAGGCCCGGGATGATCGCCGGTTGCGATCTGCATGCGGGTTCGAAGACCATGCGAAAAACCCTGCCAGGTCGTTGACCTGGCAGGGTTTGAATCGAACGAAGCCGGCGGAGAACAGGATTCCCCGACTCCGGAATCTTGGGCGTGGTGACGGTTGGTTTGCCTACTCGTCGAGCACGCTCCGAAGCATCCACGCGGCTTCCTCGTGCTCCCGCAGCAGGGCAACGAGAAAGTCGGCGGTTCCGGCATCGTCGAAATCGTTTTCACACCGGGGAATCTGCGATCGCAGATCGCGGATGACGGCGTAGTGATCCTTCAAGAGGCCGCGGACGGCATCCTGGCCGTCCAGGATTCTGCCGGAAGTCTCTTCCAGCGAAGCGCCACCGAGGAATTCGGCCATCGAGCCTGGCGACACCCCGCCGAGCATGCGGATGCGTTCGGCGGTATCGTCGATCGCCCGAGCGAGGCCGGTGTAGAGTTTCTCGAAGAACTCGTGCAGGCTGCTGAAGCGCGCGCCCTTGAGGTTCCAGTGGAAATTGCGCGTCTTGATGTAGAGCACGTGCTGGTTCGCGAGAATTTCGGCCAGCACGGCGATGGATCCTTCGCGATCCGGCGCGCTCATTCCGTTTTCGATTTTTTCAGCGACTTGGGTGGTTTGGTTCATACTCATGATCGTGTTCGTCGGTTCGGGTTGGTGATCTTTGTGAAGTCCCGAGGAAACGGTTGGCCGCTCGAGGTCACCAATAGCGGGGCCGGCCGTAGTAATCGTAAAGCTCGCCCTCGTAATCCCGGTTTACTCCCGTGTTGGGATCGAAAGTCGGGGCGCTTTCCACCATCGAGCGGGCGAACTGGTCCATGCGGACCAGGCGTTCCGACCAGGAAATATCATCGACCCAGTCCGGAGCGAGCGTGATCTTGCGACCGCTGAGCCAGTTGCCGGTATCGACCACGAAGTAGCGGATTTTCCACGGCTTGGTCTCGACGATGAAGTCGTCGACCTTGCCGATTTCCTCGTTGTCCGAGACGATCCGGTAACCTTTCACCTCACTGCAGGACCGAAGGCGAGTGCCGCGGATCTCGTCCATTTCCTCCTTGTCCCGATCGGCAAGTATGACGACGCAGGCGTCTTTCTCACTTTCGTTGGCAATGACGAGCTCGCGGAGTATTTCGATGATGCGCTGTTCGTTCCAGCCGAGAATCAGTGTGTGACCGGTTTCGATAACCTTGGAGCGTCCTCGCTTGAGTTCGTGGAGACGCTGCGTCAACGAGGTCGTGATGAACGCGATCAGCGCTGACAGCATCACGATGCCGGCGATGCCCGCCAGGATCGCAAACAGCTTGTAGCCCGGGCTCGAGTAGATGTCCTGTGCCATGTTGCCCGGATCGGTGATCTCGAGAAACGTAATGTAGAAATTTCCGAGTACGCCGACATTTTCGTGTTGCAGCGGAAGGTCCGGCCAGAGCACCAGCACCGCCGCACGTAACAGGCCTATCAGCAGGAAGGTGGCGACGAACACTGCGGTCAACATCTTGAAGATCGACGTGCCGCCGCGTGCCATGAAGGTGTCAAAACGATAGCGCCAACGTGCTCGGC
>JAUIGT010000462.1 GCA_030432615.1 Verrucomicrobiia bacterium | reverse complement strand
CACCCGGATCGATCGTCCCCGGACCAGCCGGCCGCAGGGAACGGGACCGGTCCTGCCGAAGAAGAAACCGTGAGTTCGCCCGGGGGCTGCTTCTTCCAGGCTTGAATGCGGCGGCGAGAACTCTACGCTCCGTGGATCGCCCGCCCTCGTCGCGGACTTGCTCCGAATGTCCGCTGCCGCTTCCAGTTTCCGCATCCTCCTGGTCCTCGGAATGACCGTCTCCGGTCTCCGGGCCCAGGCGACGGCGCCTTGGAAATCCTCTCTCTATGACGAGACCTGGAGCCCGCTGCCGGCGAAGTCCTTCGACTCGGACAAGCTGGTGCAGGATTTCTCCTACGCCGGCTATCATCGCGGCGAGCGCCCGTTGCCGGAGGTGGCGGGACCGGTGTTCGATGCGGTTGCGGATTTTGGCGCCGACCCGGCCGGCATCACGGATTCCACGGCGGAAATCCAGGCGGCGATCGATGCCGCGGCCGCGGCGGGTGGAGGCGTCGTCTTTCTCCCGGCGGGTACCTTCCGCATCGCTCCGTCCGGCGGCTCGAGTTTCGCGTTGAGGATCACGAACTCCGACATCGTCCTGCGCGGGGCGGGAGTCGGGCGGACTTTCCTGTTGGGGACCTCCACGGAGATGCGGAGCAAGCGGCTGATCGAAGTGACGGGGCCGAGCCCCTATTGGACCTGGAACAGCGGCACCGTCATCCCCATCACCGAAGATCTGCCGGGTCCAGCGATGTCGATTCCGGTGGCGGATACCGCGCCGTTTACGGTCGGCGACTGGATCGTCATCCGGACCGATACCACCGAAGACTGGATCAACGAGCACAACGAACCCGGGTGGCTCGGCTACGAGGCGAACCTCGGCGGCTTGCGCTACTCCCGGCAGGTCACCTCGATCGACGCGGAAAACGGCACGCTCGGCATCGATGCGCCGACGCGCTACGCCATCAAGACACGGGACAATGCCCGGGTCTATCTTCGCAACAACGCCCTCGCCGAAGTCGGGCTCGAGGATTTCTCGATCGGCAACGTCGAGCATCCCGGGTCGAACTGGGGCGAGTCGGATTACACCGATCCGGCGAAGAGCGCCTACGACACCCACGCGTCCTACCTCATATCCTGGCGAAACATCCGCAACTCGTGGATTCGTCGAGTGAATACCTTCGCCCATGCCGGCAACCAGAGCGGCGCCCACCTGCTGTCGAACGGGATTCTCCTGACGGAATGCCGGGGCGTGACCATCGAGGGCTGCCACTTCCAACGACCGCAGTATGGGGGCGGGGGAGGCAATGGTTACATGTATCGGCTGGGCAATTCCAACGAGTGTCTCATCGTCGACAGCATCGCCGAGTTCTGCCGTCACGGCTTCGTGTTCTCGCACATGGGATCGTCGGGCAACGTCTTTCGCAACTGCCTCGACAAGACGACCGGAAAGGCCACCGGCTCGACCGGCAGCTACAACACCAGCGGGAAATCGAGCGATCACCACATGCATTTCTCGCACTCGAATCTCATCGATGCCTGCACCGGCGATGGCTCCTGGTTCCAGGCCGCCTATCGTCCCTATGGCACGGCGCCACTTCACAACCTGACGGCGGCACACACCGTGTTCTGGAACACGCGCTGCCTTTCGAGCCCCGACGGCGTGGCGGTGCATTCCCAGCAGGCGCGGTATGGCTACGTCATCGGTACCCGGGGAAACGTCACCGCGGTCCGGACCAGCGGTCACTCCTCCGCCAAGACCGATCCCGTCGATCACGTCGAAGGCCTGGGCGATGGCGACCGGCTCGATCCCTTTTCGCTTTCCCTCGATCAACGGCGGCGGCGCTTGAATCTGCCCTCGCTCGATGCCGGTCCCGATCGGGAGGTTTTCTTTCCCGATTCCGGGACACGACTGGAGTCATCGGTCCGTTTCGGCAATTCGCCGTCGATTCCGCCCGGCGCCTTCGTCCACTGGATCCAAACCTCGGGACCAGCCACCGCGCTCATCCAGGATGCCGGGGTGGCGAACCCGTGGATCAGCTTCCCCCGATTCGGCATCTACACCTTCGAGGGCATCGCCCGCGGGGAGCAGGATTTCGTTGGCGATGATTTCGAGTCCCGCGACGCCGTCACCGTGACCGTGCATCCGGCCAATGTCCTCCGCGTCGAGCTGGCGCCGACCGATGATGCCTACGTCCGGGGCGGCGCCGCCAACGAGAACGACAACGCCGGAACCGCCAACCAGCTCTGGATGAAGATGGTGAACAATCTCGACTACGAGCGGGAATCGTTCCTGCGTTTCGACCTGGCACCGCTCGCCGGCCAGGAAATCCGAGAGGCTTCGCTGGTGCTCCATGCCCTCGATCCCGACACCAACGCCACGGGCGTGATCGACCTCGTGGCGAACGATGCCTGGAACGAGGAAACCGTGACCTGGGCGAACCGCCCCACCGCCGGTATCCGCGTGGACCAATGGTCGCCCTCGCCGGATTTCCGCCAGGTCCTCGACCTTACCGGAGAGGTTGCGCAGGAAGCCGCCGGCGACGGGGCGATCTCGTTGCGACTGGCGATCGAGTCGCAGTCGAATTCGGCCACCATCTTCAAGTTCGCCTCGAAGGAATACCCCGACCCGGACCGACGTCCACGCCTGTCGGTGGTGGTGGCCGTCTCCGCTCCCGAGTTTGCCGACTGGATCGCCGGGTTTCCCGGACTGACCCCGGACCAGACCGGTGTCGACGATGACCCCGAGGGCGACCTCGTGGTGAACCTGGGCGAGTTTTTTCACGACGCCGATCCGACCCGTTTCACGCCCGAGTCGGTGGTGTCGGTGGGTAGCGATGCCGAGGGACGCTACCTCGAGTTCTTCCTGCGGGAACGGGTGCCGGCTACCGCCCGGGTCTGGGTCGAGTTCAGTCCCGATATGGTCGAGGGAACCTGGACACCGCTCTCCGGCGTTCGCATGGAAACGGTCGCGCTGGCGAATGGTCGCCGACAGGTTCGGGCTCACCTGCCGGAGCCGCCCCCGGGCGTGCGACAGGGATTTTATCGGCTTCGATTTTCCCGGTAGCGGGAGTTCGGCGCGCGGATGGATTCGGCGGCATGAAACCAGCGGAGAAAATTTTTTCCTCGCATTCGCACAGCGTTTCCGCAAAAGTGTGGAACTATAATTTCCATAATGCGATTTTCGGCCCAGGGAGCGAGTCTTCGCAGGCCACCGATCCTTTTCGCGGTGGGAGTTTTCCTGGTGCTTGCCGACAGCGCCCGGGGCCAGCTCGACCTGAATCGCGACGGCTTCGGGGATCTGTGGCAGATCGAGCATCGTGCCTACGATCTCGATTTTCGGGGAGACGATGACGAGGACGAGGCCTTCAACGGATTCGAATCCCTGGCCGGTACGAACCCGAAGGACGGAACCAGTTTTCTTGAGCCGCTGAAGCTCGTTCGCGGCGAGACTCCGGGAACCTGGCGACTGGCCTGGGACACCGTCGAGGGCATCGGGTACCAGGTGCAGGTTGCGGCGTCGCCCCGGGGACCGTGGGAACCGATCGGTGCCGTGGTCGCGGGCGATGGCCATCGCGCCGAGCAGGTCTTCGACGGGACGGGAATCGCGGCGCTGCAAGGGCCCTCGGGGTTCGCCCGCATTCGCATCGTCCAGATCGATGCCGATGACGACGGTGTCTCCGCCTACGAGGAACGCCTGCTCGGCACGCGGGACGACAGCGGCACCAGCAATGCCGATCCCGCCGGAATCAGCGATCTGGAATTCGCCCGCCGCACCATCCTCGCGACCGGGCGTTTCGGTGCGGGGGGCATCCAGTTCACTGACGCCCAGCTCGAGGCCGCGCGCTTCCTGGCGCAGGCGACTTTCGGAGCCGACTGGAAACTGATCAACGAGGTGGCCGCCAGCGGCATCGAGACCTGGATCGACGAGCAGATGAGCCTGCCGCCGTCCCTCCATCGGCCGCTGGTCGATCAATTCACCGACCGGATGAACGAACGCCACGACGACTGGGAAGCGACCCGGGCCTGGGCGTGGTGGACGCGGACGATGACGGCGAACGACCTGCTGCGCCAGCGGGTCGCCTTTGCCCTGAGCGAGATCCTTGTCGTCTCGGATCGCACCAACGACATCTACGATCATCCCCACGGTGCCGCCGCCTACTACGACTTGCTGGTGAATCACGCCTTCGGCAATTACGAGGACCTGCTCTTCGAGGTGACGCGTTCGCCCATCATGGGCGTCTACCTGAGTCACCTGGGCAATCGAAAGACCGACGAGGAGGAGCAGATCTTTCCCGACGAGAACTACGCGCGCGAGGTCATGCAGCTGTTCTCCATCGGCCTCTACGAACTGAATCCCGACGGCAGTCGCGTGCGGGTCGATGGCGAGGATGTCCCGACCTACGACAACGGGGACATCACCGAGATGGCGAAGATCTTCACCGGCCTGAACTTCGGCGGCCAGGAAGACTGGATCTACGAGGACATGGAAAGGCGGCCGTGGCTCTTTTTCCGATTGGATGACACCTACGACCTGCCCATGGAGATGTACGCCACCTGGCACGAGCCGGGGCCGAAGACGATTCTCAGCGGCATCGTCATCGACGAGGCTGATCCGATGGACGACGTCCGCGCCGCCATCACCGCGCTGGCGAATCACCCCAACGTCGGTCCCTTCATCGGTCGGCAACTGATCCAGCGCCTGGTGAAATCGAACCCTTCGCCGTCCTACGTGGCCCGGGTTTCGGCGGTGTGGGCGGACGACGGCAGCGGCCGGCGGGGCAATCTCGGCGCGGTGGTGAAAGCCATCCTCCTGGATCCGGAAGCCCGCGATCGCGGGGCCGCCCTCGCGGATCCGGAAGGGGGGAAACTCCGGGAACCGCTGCTTCGATTCGTGAATGTCCTTCGCGCCTTCGACGCCCGGCCGGTGTCCGCCGGCTGGCGATTTTCCGGGGAAGACGCGGGCGATGAGATCCAGCAGTTCCCGCTTCGGTCTCCGAGCGTCTTCAATTTCTACCTGCCTGATTTCCAGCCCAACGGACCGATCTCGGATGCCGGTCTCGTGGCGCCGGAGTTCCAGATTCTCAACTCGCAGACGGTCCTCGATT
>JAUIGT010000461.1 GCA_030432615.1 Verrucomicrobiia bacterium | reverse complement strand
GGGGCGCTGGCGGCGTTGCGGACGGGGGAGGCTCCGAGCCAGCAACCGGTGGCGGCGGCGATTGCGAGGCCGGGGAAGTGGTCGCGAGATCGGTGAACGGGGTGGGATCGACCCAGTGACGTTTCCGCTCGAAGGGATAGGTGGGCAGGACGATCCGCTTGCGGACTTCGTGGCCGTAGAAGGATTCCCAATCGACCTCGACGCCGGCGGTCCAGAGCCTGCCGATCGATTCGAGGGCATTGGCGTGATCGGAGCCTTCCTCCTTCACGTGGCGGCAGGTGGACACGGCGAAGTGACCGTCCTTCCGCCCCAGCGACTGGCGGGCCAGGCCGGTGAGGGTCTGGCCGGGGCCGACCTCGAGGAAGATCTGTTCCGGCGATTCGCCGCCGAGCCGGACCACCGCATCGTGGAAGCGCACCGTCTCGCGAAGGTGCTTGGCCCAGTAGTGCGGGTCGGTGGTTTCCCTGCCGGTCAGCGACTCGTTGGTGACGGTGGAGAGAATCGGGATCGATGGTTCGCGCAGTTCGATGCCCGCGAAACAGGCGGCGAAGCGGTCGATGACCGGATCCATCATCCGGGAATGGAAGGCGTGCGAGGTGTGCAGTTCCCGGGTGACGACGTCATCGGCTTCCAGTTTCGCGGTGAACTCGGCGAGCGCCTCGCGCGGCCCGGCGACCACGCAGAGCGAGGGACCGTTGACGGCGGCGAGGTCGAGGCCTTCGGGAATGCGGTCGATCAATTCCGCGGCGGGCAGGCGCACCGACAGCATGCCGCCGCCGGGCAGGTCGCCCATCAGCCGTCCGCGATCGGCGAGGAGCTTGAGCCCGTCCTCGAGATCGAAGACTCCGGCCTGGCAGGCGGCCACGAACTCCCCGACGCTGTGCCCGATCATGGCCGCGGGTTCGATGCCCCAGTGGCGCCAGAGATCGGCCATCGCGTATTCGATCACGAAGATGGCCGGCTGGGCGAGAACGGTGTGCTTCAGTCGATTGGCGGCCGCTTCGAGATCCGCGCCGTCGCCGGGGAACAATACGTCGGTCAGACGGAGGCCGAGATGCGGCTCGAGCAGGTCGGAGCATCGATCGACCAGTTCCCGGAAACGAGGTTCCGAATCGTAGAAATCCCTCGCCATCCCGACGTGTTGGGCGCCTTGGCCGGGGAAGAGGAAATTGACCGGCGGATTGCTGCGGTCGGCCACGCCCTGGACGCTGGCCTTGCCGGATAGCATTTCCCCGAGCGAGGCGAAATCTCCGGCCACCACCGCGCGTCGGCAGCGGAAAGGCTTCCGGCCGATCGCCAGGGTCCAGGCGGCGTCGGCGGGATCGACGTCCTCGGCCCGGGCGGCGAAGGCGGCGAGGTTTTGCGAGGCATTCTCCAGCGCGGATTCGGTGCGCGCCGACAGCAGGAAAAGCTGGGCCTTCCTCGTCGAGGGTTGCGACGCGACTTCGGGTCCTTCCTCCAGCACCACGTGGGCATTGGTGCCGCCGACGCCGAAGGAACTGACGCCGGCGCGGCGGGGTTGGCCCTCGAAGCCGGGCTTCCACGGCGCCAGGGCGGCGTTGACGTAGAAGGGGCTGCTCTCGAAATCGATCTTCGGATTCGCCTTCTGGAAATGAACGATGGGCGGCAGCTGCTTCTTTTCCAGGGAGAGCGCGGTCTTGATGACGCCGCAGACGCCCGATGCGACATCGAGGTGGCCGATGTTGGTCTTGAGAGAACCGACGGCGCAGCCCTGGTTTTCCTCGACTCCGCCAGCACGGAAGGCCTTGGTCAGGGCGGTGATTTCGATGGGATCGCCCAGCGGGGTGCCGGTGCCGTGGGCCTCGATGTAGGAGATGCTGCGGGCGTCGACGCCGGCGTCGCGGTGGGCCATGCGGATGACGTCGGCCTGGCCCTCGACGCTCGGCGCGGTGTAGCTGTGCTTGACCCCGCCGTCGTTGTTCATTCCGGTGCCGCGGATGACGGCGTGGATGTGATCGCGGTCACGCACCGCGTCGCCGAGGCGCTTGAGCATGACGACCCCGGCGCCGTTTCCGAAGACGGTGCCGGAGGCCTTCTCGTCGAAGGCGCGGCAGTGGCCGTCGCCGGAGAGCATGCCCTGCTCGGTGTAGTGGTAGCCGCGCTTGAGCGGGAGGGTGATGGTGACGCCGCCGGCCAGGGCCATGTCGCAGAGACCGGAGCGAATCGCCCGGCAGGCCTCGACGATGGCGACCATGGAGGTCGAGCAGGCCGTCTGCAGGGTCATGGCCGGTCCGCGCAGGTTCAGCTTGAAGGCGACGCGGGTGGCGAGGTAGTCCTTGTCGTTTCCGAGTTCCGTCTGGAGCGAGCCGACCTGGATGGAGGGAATGAGATCGGCGAGGAAGGCGCGATCGGTGCACAGGTTGGCGAGCAGGTAGGAATCGAAGTAGGCGCCGGCGTAGACCCCGATGCGGTGGCGCAGGTTGTCGGGCTGGTAGCCGGCGCGTTCCATCGCTTCCCAGGCCAGTTCGAGGAAGATCCGCTGCTGGGGATCCATGATCTTGGCGTCCTTGGGCAGGATGCCGAAGAAGGCGGCGTCGAACTTGTCGACGTCATCGATGAGGCCCTTCACGGGAACGAAGTCGGCCTTGTCGAAGTCCTCGGGATTGTCGAGTTCGTCGCGCTCGAAACGCGAGAGCGATTCGACGCCGTTGGCGAGGTTGTCCCAGAACCGGTCGGGATCGTTGGCGCCGGGCACCCGCAGGGCGAGGCCGACGATGGCGACCGCGTCGTTGTCGTCTCGGGAGCTGGTCTGTTCGACGGATTGCGCCTCGCCGATTGTTTCGATGTTCCCGGATTCCAGGCGTCGCGCCTGGGCG
Organism: Verrucomicrobiia bacterium; assembly: GCA_030432615.1. Taxonomy (GTDB): domain Bacteria; phylum Verrucomicrobiota; class Verrucomicrobiia; order Verrucomicrobiales; family DEV007; genus JAEUHH01. The sequence goes on along the minus strand of JAUIGT010000461.1, from coordinate 2,256 downwards.
GCGATGGTGGGCAGCTCGAACAGCTCGGTCAGCTCCAGGTCGGCGGCGCCGAATTCCCGCCGAAGGGCGGCGTGCAGGCGCACCAGTTGGACGGAAGTTCCGCCCAGTTCGGTGAAGGGGTCGTCGATGCCGACCGATTCCAGCCCGAGGATGCCGGCCCAGGTCTCGGCGAGACGAAGCTCGGTGGGGGTGCCGGGCTTGACGAAGGCGCGCGAGATTTCCGGCCGGGCCACGCGTTCGGTGAACAGCCGCTGGTGGAGAGTCTCGGGATCGCGCAGTTCTCCGGCGATGCGCCTGGCGAGGTCGCTGGTCAGGAGGCCGGTCGAAGTCGCGGTCGCGGTTTCCCCGACTGCGGGAGATCTTGCGGGGGCCTGGGTCTGCACCAGCGGGAGGGTCTGCGCCATCGCCAGGGGAAGGCGGAATACGCCGGCGTTCGCGTCGGGCTCGGCTCCGGCGTTTTCGAAGAAGCGGCGGCAGGGTTCGTTGCGCTCGGTTTCCCGGAAGGCGAAGGCGATGGCCTCGGCCCCAAGATCGCGGGCCCGGTCGGCCAGGGAGAGCACCATGGCGCGTTCGACGCCCTTGCCCATGGCGCGGCAACTGAGGAGGAAGGCTTCGACCTTCAGGGCGCCTGCGGCGATTTCCGGATCGAAAAGCATGGCGCCGACGAGGCCGTAATCCCCGAAGCGATCGGACACCCGCACCGCGAGGCAACGGGTGCCGGCGGCGAGTTTGCCCACCAACTCGGATTCGCTGAGACGAATGGCGTTGGCGTTGAACTGATTGGTCCGCAGGGTGATCTGGGAGATGCGGGGCAGTTCATCCGCGGCCGGCTCGCGGATGTCGATCTCCAGTTCCAGACCACGAAGGAATTCCTCGAAACTCGGCGCGGCGTTCCCGAGTCGCCGGCGTTCGGCTTCCTGGCGATAGAACTCGGCCCGCTTCGTGTCCTCGTCGGTGAGGCGGATTCGATCGAGACTCCAGAGGTGATCGAGAAAGGCCGGGATTTCCTCGGGGTTCTCAGGCAAGGTCAGGGCGACCACGCCCGGACAGTGAGCGCTGATCTCGGCGACCTCGGCGGGGTTGTCGTCGAGGAAGACGAAACTGTCGATCCCGAGGTTCAACTCGGCGGCGAGTTCGTGGAGGTTGGCCGATTTCGGCTGCCAGTTGACCTTCCAGCCCGCGAAATCCTCGCGGCGCAGTCCGAGTTCCTCACCGCGTTCGGTGAAGACCCGGTCGATATCGATCTCCGCATTCTTCGAGCAGAGACAGAGCAGGAATCCCTCCTCGCGCTTCCGGGTCGCGAACTCGCGCACCGCTTTCCAGGGACCGGCGAGATCGATTCCCCGCGGACCGTCTTCGCCGCAGACGCCACGCCAGAGCGTGTTGTCGGCATCGAGCACCAGCACCTTGGAGGGCGCGCGATGGTGAGCGCTCAGTCGGCGCGCGACCGCGGAGGCAAGCGCAGTGAACATCGGCTCGGTGAAGGGAATCTTTCCCGACGCATCGGCCTCGGGGTCGAAAGGCTCGCTCACCGGGTAGAGCGGCAGCCAGTCCTCGACGGTGAGGGCGTCGATGTTGGCGATGGTGTTGAGACGCGATGCCAGGTCCCGTTCGCGCTGCTCCATGGACGCGTCGCGGTCGAGGTGCGGACAGAAGATCACCAGTTGGGTGGCCGGGGAGCGTTCGGCGAGACCGGAGAGGGCGTCGCCCAGCTCGCGGGCGATCTCGTCGGCGTTTCCGTCGGTGGCGAGATCGGCGAGGCGAATGAGGAAGAGGTTGATCCCATTTCCGTTGGCGGCGCTGTCGCTGTTGGGATCGAGCGCCTGCTGCCAGACCTGGCTGTATCCGGAAAACCGCAGCGACGCATCCAGGCCCAACTGTTCCAACCAGAACGCCAGCGGTTGGCGCAGTGGTTCGGCAGTGAAGGTGGCGGAAATCTGGATGGTGGATGAGGCGGAATTCATCACCGGGGCGGAAATGGGAAAAACGGGGAAAGCGAGCGGTTGGAGAAGGCAGGTGGTGAGGGTCAGCCGAGCTTCATGTCGGCGAGGGCGGGAAAGCGGGTGCGCCAGTCGTCGAGGGCGTCGCGTTCCAGGGAGGCGCGGATGATTTCGGGAGTGGAGCCGGCACGGGCGAGGACTTCACCGGTGGGGCCTACGATGAGGCTGGCGCCGGAGTATTCGAGATTCGGGTCGGCGCCGCAGCGGTTGACCCCGGCAACGTAGGCCTGGTTCTCGATGGCCCGGGCGCGCAGCA
>JAUIGT010000460.1 GCA_030432615.1 Verrucomicrobiia bacterium | reverse complement strand
ATTCGCGGTGAAACTCTCGATCCCGCCAGACCATTTTGGGCGGCGCCCCACCATCACCGCCAACTGCTGAAATCGCTGGCGTCGAGACCCCATTCGGGATCGAAGAGGAAGCTGAGGTAGAGGCTGACGGCGTAGTCCTCGTAGGCGGCGGTCTTGGCGTAGCCGGCCTGGGCGCCGAGGCGCCACTGGGGATTCAACTCGAAGAGGGCCTGGACGCGGGCGCTGAAGATGGCGCCGCTGTCGCTGGAAGCGTCGTAGAAACGGCCGTCGGGCGAGTTTGCCAGGACCGGGGCGGCGGCGACATCGTGACTCTGGGCGCCGACGCCGACAAAGCCCTCGGCGAGCCAGGAGCGGCCGGTCTCGGTGAGGAAGCTGAGCCCCAGCATGCCCTGGTAGAGGGAATCGGGACTGAAGTAGCCGCCGTGCCCCGCGGTGAACTGGCTCAGATTCTTGTCGTAGGACTCGAAGTGAAAATTCGGCCCGATGGCGACCTGCTCGAAGCCGGGCACATCGAGCTGGTAGCTGAGCCCGATGTCGCCGACCACGGCGGTGTTGTCGGCCACGCCCTCCCCGGTCAACTGCGAGAATTCGAAGAGCCCGTGGGCTCCCCAGTCGCCTCCGAGATCGACGGCGCCGTCGGCGCGCACCCCGCGACGCACCACTCGGCCCCATTCCTCTCCGGTGTATGGATCGGTCATTCCGGTATAGGAGAGCAGCGATTCCTCGACGGACTCGGAGAAGGCCTGGAGGCCCGCGCCGGCTTTTTCTCCCTGCCACTCGACGCCGATGGCGCCCACGGCAGCGGCGGAGATGTCGGCCCCGATGGGTGTGGTGCCGATTTCGGCGAAGGTCGCGCGCTCTCCCTGCTCGAAACGATAGGCGAGCCTGGGCTCGACCAGTGTATCGGTGGCGGTGACGAAGGGCCCGGGATCGAGAGTGCTGTCGGCGCTTCCCACGAGGCGGCGGCTCCGGAAATCTCCGGCATCGAGCTTGAGGGCGTGCACGCCGAAGGTCAGTGACTGGTTGTCCCTGGAGCCGAATACGAGGGTGGTCTCGACGGTCGGGAGGTGGGTCACGCGCAGGCGATCGAGACCGCTGTCTCCGCGCTTGAAGCGAACCCCGGCCCCGCCGTCGATGTGGGTGCTCTCGGGATTGGCGCGGCGCCGGCGGTCGATGGGATCGCCGGCATAGTTGGCCGCAGCGGCTGCGGCGATTCTGGATCCCATGGGGCCGCCATCATTCGGCTTCGCAGGCGCCGGCGCGGGAGCGGGAGCCGCTTGCTGGTCGTACTGGGCTTCCGCCATGGCCAACTGGCGCTGCCGCTCGGCCTCGCGACGTTTCTCCTCTTCCTCGGCTCGCTTGGCGGCGAGGAGAACAGGTTCGGAGGCGGTGGCCAGGGGACCGCCGAGTTCGTCGCTCAGCGAGGCCAGTTGCTTGGTCCTGCCCGACTGCTGGAGGCTGTTGACGAGTCCCTCGGCGCTGTCCCGGTCGCGACCCTCGCGGTAGAGGTCCTCGAAAAGGTCCGACGACTGATCGAAGTCGCGGTTCTGGTAAAGCGCCCAGGCCTTGACCCTGCGCCCGTTGCGATCGAGCGGGGCGGTGGTTTCCGCCTGTTTCACGAGATCGAGACTGGCCCGGTTATCGCCCCGATCGCGGGCCTCGGTGGCCTGTTGGAGCAGATCGACGCTTTCCTCGCGCGCCACCGCTTCGGGATCGAGATCGGCGGTCCGCGAAATGGCGCGGGCTTCCTCGTATTCCTGGCGGGCCACGGCGCTCTGGACGCGACTGGCGGCGATCTCCTGCCGGACTTGGGCGATCGATTTTTCACTGTCGGGAAAGCCATCGATGAGCGCCTCGGCCTTTTCCAGTTCTCCGTCATCCACCAGTTGCTGCCCGGTGGTGGAAACGGCTTCGACCACGATGCCGGGTCCGTCGGGGACCAGGGCGGCATGCTGTTTCGCGGTGCGGTAGGCTTCGAGCGGTTGACCGTCGCGGTATAGCGCCATCACCAGTCCCTCGGCGGCGCGCTTGTTCTGCGCATCGAACTGCAGCGTTCGCTGGAACCACTGGCGGGCGCTTTCCCACTGCTGCTGATCAAAGTAGGACCAGCCCACCTCGAGAGCGCCGGCCGCGTCGTGGTTCTCGATCACCTGGTCGCGGTGCCGTTGCCCCTCGGCGCCCGGGGCGGACGGCGCCACCTCTTCGGTGACGGAGGCGGGCTCGTCGGTGGCCCCGGTACGGATGGCGGCGGGTTGTTCCCGGAACTCGGCGGTCGCTGAAACCGCGCTGGCCGCGGGCTCGGACGAGGGAGACGCGTTTTCCTGGGCCCCGGCCTCGACCGTGAACACGGCGAGCCCGACCAGCACCGGGAAAATGTCGCGAGGAGAAGTCATGCGATGCGGGCGGACAGGTCAGCCGTGGTGACGCGAGAGACGATCGAGACGGGCCGCCCGGCGGGAGGCCTCGCGCAGGCGGCGGGACCGCGAGACCCGGCGATTCCCGTTGCGGCGAGTGACGCCGACGGCGGAGGGATCGGGATCGTGCACCGGTTGGCGCAGGAGCCAGACGACGATCCCGGCGCCGACCAGGCCGAAGAAGAGGCTCAACCAGGGCAGGGAGCCGAGGAAACGCAGGGAGCGTAGGAACCAGCCGGGCTCGCCGATCTCGAAAGTCGGTGCCAGTCGCTGGTAACGCGCCGATTCGCCACCCGGTTCCCAGGTGACGGTGTCGCCGTGCAGCTTTCCCCAGAACTCGGGCCGGATCATCTCGGTGACCCGTTCCTGCAGGAGCACACGATCGTCGGCGGTGACGAAACTCGCCGCCCGGCCCGGTTTCAGGGGCGACTCGAACTGGGTGAGCACACCACGCCTTCCGATCAATTCCCCCTCGCCCAACAGGTGCGCCAGGGGCGACTGGGCGGACAACTCCGCGGGCAGGGCGTCGAGATCACCAAATGCGATCCAGTGCCGTTTCGGGTTCGGCGGCTCATCGACGAGAGCGATCGTGGTGAGCACGTCGCCCGCGACCTGGGCCAGCTTCGCGCCGAGCATCCAGGCGCAAGCCATCGTTTCGCTGTCTCGATGGGTGACCCAGAGATCGCAACCGGCCACCACCGGCGTCCCCGTGGCCCCGGGAAATCCCTCGCGACTCCAGCGGCCGAGGTCCGGCATCCCGAGGCGACGACTCTCGAGACGGCCGGCCGGCGACGGGTCTCTGGCGGGCAGATCCCAGTTGGTGACGTCGATGCGGGGCAGCGGGGGCAATTTCTCCGGGGAGAAAACGAAAGCGCGAACGGCCCGCTCGACGCCCTCCGGTTCGGTGCCCGAGACCACGAGGAGGAAATGCCGGTCGTCCTCCGGATGCGGGTAGATGCCTATGAAGCTGGCGGAGATGTGATCGACGATGCCCTGCGGGAGAATGCCGATGAGTTCGTCCCGCGTGCCGACAACCAACTCGTCACCAACCGCGGAGATGCGATCGTCGTGGCGGATGGTCAGGGGACGTTCGCCTTGCCAGAGCGCGATGCGCTGGGTGAGACGGGCGGCCCAGTTCAGCTGCGGCTCGCCGATCGCGTAGACCGGGGCGGTCACCACGGTGAGGGTGTAGTCCTTCCAGAGACGTTCATCGACGAGCATCTTCACCTCGTCGAGCCGCGGCACCAGCGGGCGCAGGCGATAGTCGAGCGCGACCCAGGATTTCCCCGGATCGACCTGGGTCCATGGTTCGTCGCCTTCCTCGTTTTCCGCGAGGGGGACAGGTGGCTCGTGTTCGTCGCTACGCTGCTCGACCGCAATCCGAAGCCGATAACGATCGACTGAAGGCTCGTTGTCGGGAAGATGACCGGACACGCGTCCGTCGCGCCGGAGCCCGCCGAGTTTCCCGGATGCAACTTCGCGATTGTCCCACGATATCCGGAGCCGGGACCGATCGGAACGCAGCCCGACCGCGTGCAGGTAGTGAACCTCGATTTCTCCCCCGGTGAGTTTCATCCGGGGACTGAACGGAATCTCGATGTCGAGTCCGCTGCGGGATCCCTCCAATGTCAATGGCTCGAGCGAATCGATGAAATCCGAAAGCGGACGGCGCAACTGCCGCGACGTCTCGACAAGGTCCTGCAGGGAATGCTCGCGGTCCGCCTCTTCTGCGCGCCCGGAAGCGGGCGCCAGGGAAAAGATCGCCAGCGCCAGTCCGCCACGCACGAGGAATGCCCTCGCCCGTCCGGTCCGGCGATCTGGGGTCTTGGGGGAAACTGCGGCAAGAGGCATGGCGGAACATGGCGGAAAGATCGACCGTTCCCACGGAACCTATGGGGTGGTCCCGAGAAACGCCGACACCTCGACCAGTAATTATCTTAAGATTTCCAAAATAATAGCTCAACTCAAATATTCATAAATCCGAGACAATTCAGGCCCTTCGGTTCTTTCTTGAAGCCTAGCTATCACAAAAAACCAGTAAAATTTTCCTTGTTTATAATTTTCATAAATATTAATGTTTCCAAATTCATGAATGTGCTGGTCATCGAAGACGATCCCGCCACGGCCCGCCTGCTCGTGAGGGTCCTTTCCCGGGCGGGGCACGAGGCCGTCTCTTGCGCGTCCGCCGAAGAAGCCTGCGAACGAATGGAGCAGGACGGGCCCGGCGCCTGGCCGCTCTGCGTCATCGACATTGCCCTGCCGGGACGGGACGGCATTTCGCTGTGCCGATGGATCCGGGAGCAACCTGAGGGAGAACTCCCCTACCTGCTTGTCGGCACGGGAAGCGATCACTCGGAAAAGCTATCCGTCGCCTTCGACGCCGGCGCGGATGACTACGTCCAGAAACCCTACGAGCCCCGCATTCTCGAGCTGCGATTCGCCGTGGCCGCGAAACGAATCACCGACCGGGCCGAAAAAAAACGCCTCGGGGAAGCGCTCGAGCGGGAGCAACAACTCGTCGCCGCGGTGTTCGAGACGGCACCGGCGTGCATCGTGGCCCTGGATGCCGACGGCCACATCGCCAAGGTCAACGACACCGTCGCCGAGATCACCGGCATCGAACCCGGAGCACTGGAAGGAGCGGCATTCGCGCGCACCTTCGGAGATGATCGCGGACGCGACGCCTCCATTCGCGATCGGCTCCGCC
>JAUIGT010000459.1 GCA_030432615.1 Verrucomicrobiia bacterium | reverse complement strand
TGGGCGAACCGTATTTCTCGGTGTTCTGCGCCTCGATGCGGTCCATCAGTTCCTTGAAGAGCCCGCTGCGGTGGTAGGACCGCTTCATCGGGTGCCAGTCCACGCCCCAGCCGACCTTGCCGACGCCCTTGTTTTCATCGACACAGGCCAGCGATTGCTCGGTGTATTGCCCGCCGAACCATTCGCCGTCGTGGACAATGGTGATGTCCTCGATTCCCATCCGCGCCGCCTGGATCGCCGCCGCCCAACCCGACTCCGTCGCGCCGACGATGAGGAGATCGGTCTCGAGGGATCGCTTTTCCTCGGCGGAGGTAACGGTGGCAACCGAAAGGGAAAAGACGGAGATCACGGCCGCCAGGATCGCAACCGCGCTCGCCAGAGCGTGGATCCCGCTACCCTTGGCGATGAACCTTCCATTCCCGTCCACCGCCTGGCGACGGCGGCTACCAAGGTCGAGCCATCGAAAGATCCAAGTCCACGTTTTCATCTATTTCAAAGGCAACAGGCTCGCGCCGAGCAGGACCACGATCAGGCCGGTCACGGCCATGACGATCATCTGGACACTCGCCGTCTTGAACGTTTCCAGCGGCGTCATTCCGCTCATCCGGCCGATGATCCAGAAGCCGCTGTCGTTGGCCCACATGATGGGCTTGGAACCGCAGCCCACCGCCAGGGCGATGTAGACCGGGTGGAAGGAGAGATCGACTGCCTCGATGATCGGCGCCACGATCCCGATGGCGGTGATCATGGCCACCGTCGCCGAACCCTGGGCGGTCCGCATCGCGGTCGTGATCAGGAAAGCGATCGGGATCAACATCAGCGACTGCTGCGCGGGAATGAGCCCCTCGATGGAAGCCGCGATGCCGGTGTCCTTGAGGGCGCCGCCGAAGGCGCTGCCGGCCGAGGTGATGAGCAGGATCACGCCCCCGCTGGCAAGGGCGGTACCGACCGCGTCCGTCAATTCGCTGCGTGAACGCCCCTTCGCCACCGCCAGGAGGAGGAGCGCCACCGCGGCCGAGATCATCAACGCGATGTTCTTGTCGCCGACCACGTCCAGGACGGCGTTCCGGTGTCCCGCGAACTCGACGATCGAACGTCCGCCGATGAGGACGATGGGAAGGATGATGGGAAGGACGGAGAGCACGATGTTCGGCAGCTCGCTCTCATCGCGATTCGCCATCGCCTCGAGTTCCTCCCGTGGCAGTTCCACCGAGGCCCGCAGCGGAATCTCCCATCGCCGGTTCGCCCAGACCGCGTAGGCGTAGCCGGCGGAAACCGTGATCAAGCCGACCACCAGACCACCCATCATCATCACGCCGACATCGACCTTCAGCATGGACGCCACCATCAGCGGCCCCGGTGTCGGCGGAATCAGCGAATGCGCCATGGTGGCACCGCAGACGATGGCGAGAACGTAGAGCAGGTAATTCTTCCCGGTCTGGACCCGGAGCGCCTTCGCCAGGGGAACCAGCAGGTAGAAGACGGTATCGAAAAAAACCGGGATCCCGAGCGTGAACGAACTCGCGGTCAAAGCCAGCGGTGTTCGCTTGTCGCCGAACAGGGAACGCAGGCTGACGACGATCCGCTCCGCCCCGCCGGAATCGAGGAGACACTTCCCAATGATGGCCGCCATGGCGATGAGAATGGCGAGATTGGAGAATCCTTTCCCCAGCCCCGCCGCCACCCTCGCGATCGCCGTTTCCTCCCCGGGCGACAGCGCCGCGACCGTCAGCGCCGCGAGGACCAGGGCGAGAAAGGCGTGCAGCCGCAGGGCGAGAATGCCGCCGATGACGACGGCCATGCCGATGAGAAGGAGGAGGAAGGGACTCAAGGGGAGGTTTGCGTGATGAGTGAAAAGTGATGGGTCAAGCGTGGCCAGAGGCCGGGAAGGCTGTCGAGCATGAAGGGCGCGCGCCCGTCTGGCAAGTCGTCACTCTGGCGCGAGCACGGCGAGACTTTTCCCTCCTCGCTTCTCACTCATCACTGGCGTCTCTTCCCACCCAACGCGATCTTACTCCCCATGCGCATCGAGCCACTCACCGATGACCACTTCGACCGCTGGCTGCCGCTTCGGCAGGCGCTGTGGCCGAGGGAATCGCTCGACCAACTCCGCGACGACGCCCGGCGCACCCTCGCCGACCCGAACCACGTCGGATTCTTCGCCTTCCTCCCGGAAGAAAAGGGACGCGCCATCGGTTTCATCGAGGCGGCCCTCTACCGGGACGGCGAGAGCGGCTCGCCGCGAGTCCACCTCGAGGCCTGGTATGTCGAACCGGACCATCGGCGGCGCGGCGTCGGCCAGGGTCTGCTCGGTCACGTCGAACGCTGGTGCCTGCATCGGTCCATCGCCCTGCTGACCTCCGACACCAACGCCGAGTATCCCGTCAGCCCCGACGCCCACGCCGGAGCCGGTTTCGAGAAACTCGCCGAATTGCAGATCTTCGTGAAACGGCTTAGGGATTGATCGAGTTTTCCCCCTTCCCTCCCGATTTTTCCATGTCTTCTCCTGATCGCGATCCCTCCTCCCTTCGTTCCGCGCGCTGGTTCGCGCCCGACGACCAGCGCTCCTTCGGCCACCGCTCGCGGCTGAAGCAGATGGGTTTCGACACCGAGGACTTCAAGGCCAAGCCGGTCATCGGGATCCTCAACACCTGGTCGGACCTCAACAACTGCCACACCCATTTTCGCGACCGGGCCGAGGAGGTGAAACGCGGCGTCTGGCAGGCGGGTGGCTTTCCCGTCGAGATCCCCATCATGACGCTCTCCGAGAGTTTCATGAAACCGACCTCCATGTACTACCGCAACCTGGTGGCGCTCGAGGTCGAGGAGACCATGCGCTGCTACCCGCTCGACGGCGTCGTTCTCATGGGCGGCTGCGACAAGACCGTCCCCTCCCTGATCATGGGCGCCACCTCGGCCAACCTGCCCGCGATCTTTCTCCCCGCCGGTCCCATGCTGAAAGGCTGCTGGCGCGGGAACGTCCTCGGCTCCGGCACCGACATGTGGAAATACTGGGCCGAACGCCAGGCCGGCAATCTCTGCGGCGAGGCCTGGAACGAACTCGAGGACGGCATCGCCCGCTCCCCCGGCACCTGCATGACGATGGGCACGGCCTCCACCATGGCGGCGGTCACGGAAGCCCTCGGCCTCTGCCTGCCGGGCGCCTCGTCGATCCCGGCGGTGCACTCGACCCACGCCCGCATGGCCACCGCCTGCGGACGACGCATCGTGGAACTCGCTTGGGACAAGACCAATATCCGCGAGCTGCTCACCGCGGACGCCTTTCACAACGCGGTCGTCACCGATATGGCCCTCGGCGGCTCGACCAACGCCATCGTCCACCTCATCGCCATGGCGGGCCGGGCGGGAGTCGAACTGACCCTCGATCGCTTCGACGAGATCTCGGCTCAAGTGCCCGTGATCGCCAACATCCGGCCCTGCGGCGATTACCTGATGGAGGATTTCTACGACGCCGGCGGCCTGCTCGGCCTACTCAGCCGCATCCGCGATCACCTCGAGCTCGATTGTCGCAACGTTTCCGGGAAAACGCTCGGCGAGATGATCGAGGGCGCCGAGGTCTTCGATGATGACGTCATTCGCACCCCGGACCGATCGGTCTCGAAAGCCGGCGGCACCTTCGTGCTGCGCGGCAACCTGGCGCCCAACGGAGCGGTCATCAAACCGACCGCCGCCGAGCCGCGGCTGCTCAAGCACCGGGGTACCGCGGCCGTCTTCCGGGACTACGCCGACCTCAAGGCGCGCATCGATGATCCCGCCGCCGAACTGACGCCGGACCACGTCATCGTGCTCCAGAACGCCGGTCCCATCGGCGCCGGGATGCCGGAATGGGGCATGCTACCGATCCCGAAGTACCTGCTCGAGCAGGGCGTGCGCGACATGCTGCGGATCTCCGACGCCCGCATGAGCGGCACCAGCTACGGAGCCTGCATTCTCCACGTCTCGCCCGAATCGGCCATCGGCGGACCCCTGGCACTGGTGCGCGACGGCGACATCATCGAGGTCGATGTCGAGGCGCGAAAACTCCACCTCGATGTCGGCGACGAGGAACTGGAAACCCGCCGTGCCGCCTGGCAGCCGCCGGAGAAGAAATTCGCCCGCGGCTACGGCAAGCTCTACCACGAGGAAATCACCCAGGCCCACGAGGGCTGCGACTTCCGCTTCCTCCACCACGGCCCCGACGCGCCGGAGCCGGACATTTTCTGAGCCCGCAAGGAGCGTGGGGCGGCTCTCCAGAGCTGCCCTTTGATGACTGGCGAAAGCGACTGCCTTTCCCCGTCCTCACGGCGCGTCGAAATAGCCCACGATGCGGCCCGAGATGCGGCCGCGTTCGAAATTCTGCCCACCGAAATCCTGTCCCAGGAACGTGTTCATCGGCAAGGTCCTCAACTGGCGACGAATCGAAAGGATTCCCGTCACGTAGAACGAATCAACCACCCCGCCCGGGAGCGGAGCCAGGAGCGTCCCGCTCATGTCGATGAACCCGGCCCGGTTTCCTCTCTCCTGGCGGAGAATCACTCCCGCCGCGCCCGGCCGGATGCCGTAGAATCCCGTCTCGATCAGGCTTCGGTCCGTCTGACCACCGGCACCGGAGAAGTACATATCCAGAAAGTCGTTGGCATTGTATCGCATGAGACGCCCCCTGATGCCCACCACGACGGGCCGGAAATTGGTGGCTCCCACCTTCTCCTGGAATCCCTTGGAAAGGCTGTTGGCGTGCCCCCGCCACAGGAGCTGATGGCCCCGGATGTCGTTGATCCCGTTCTGCGCCAGGACCGCCTGGACCAGGGTGCGGCTGGTGACCTTGAATCGCTGACCGCGGATACTCACGGTGCCGTTCAGCGTCGGAAGGAAGGGGTCGCCCGTGACCCGCTGGCTGGCGGGGTTCTGCTTGTGCACGATCGCATTGAGCCGAATCGGGCCCTCCACGAACAGCACCGGATCGTTGTTGATCCCGAAAACATCGACACCGGTCTTCGGACTGTTCGGGAGCACCGAGAAACTTCCCAACAGCACCGGTTCGTTGGCGTTGCTGAAATCGCCCCCCACCTGGGCCTGGGCGGGCAACGCGCCTCCCACCAGGAACGCCAACCCGAGCACTCGGAGCCATCGGGTG